>NZ_JAVFVX010000015.1:67858-108937 GCF_033441795.1 Streptomyces sp. ADMS
TGCCCGTGGATCGTGTGCTGAGGGAGCCGGTGTCATGAGCTTCCGTCTGCGTGTCCTCCCTGAACCGGCCCTGACGCGGCGGGGTTCCCCCGGCCCCGCCGCAGCCACCCCCCTCCCCATGAACCCCCACCGCACCACCCGCACCACCCCCGTCCCCAGCCCCGCCCACCCCACTTTCCGGGCGATACGCGTGCGAAGGAGCCCGCGATGAGCGAGATGATCACCGCGGATCTGGTCGACCTCGACCTGTCCGCCCAGACCAAGGATGCGGCGGCCCGTGCCCTCGCCGAGCGCATGGTGGCGAAGGGTCGGGTGACCGACCTCGACGGCTTTCTCGCCGACGTGGCCGCCCGTGAAGCCCAGATGCCGACCGGCCTCGACGGCGGCATCGGCATCCCGCACTGCCGAAGCGAACACGTGACCGAGCCGACGCTGGCCTTCGGGCGCAGCGCCGCCGGGATCGACTTCGGTGCGGCGGACGGCCCCGCCGACCTGATCTTCCTGATCGCGGCCCCGGCCGGCGCCGACGACGCCCATCTGACGATCCTGTCGTCGCTGGCCCGGCAGCTGATGAACGACGAGTTCACGGCGGCGCTGCGGTCGGTGGGCGACGCGACGAGCGCCGCCGCGCTGATCCGCGGCGACGAGGCCCCGGCAGCGGGCGCCGACGACTCCGCGGCGGCTTCGGCGGCGGCCTCCGCCGAAGCCGCCGCGGGTACAGTCACCCAGCCGGCCGCGCGGCCCTTCCGTATCGTCGCCGTCACCTCCTGCCCGACCGGTATCGCACACACGTACATGGCGGCCGAGTCGCTGGAGAACGCGGGCCGCGAGGCGGGCGTCGAGCTCGTCGTCGAGCCGCAGGGCTCGGCCGGGTTCACCCGGCTCGACCCGGCGGTCATCGCCGACGCGGACGGCGTGATCTTCGCCCACGACGTGCCCGTACGGGAGAAGGAACGCTTCGCCGGGAAGCCGACCGTCGACGTCGGCGTCAAGGCCGGCATCAACAAGCCCGCCCAGCTCATCGCCGACGTGCGCGCCAAGGCCGAGCGCGGCGAGGTCACCGCGAGTGCCCAGGGCGGCGGTACGCCCGTCGAGCGGGCCGGTGAGTCCGGTGACAACTACGGCACCAAGCTGCGCAAGTGGCTGATGACCGGCGTCAGTTACATGGTCCCGTTCGTCGCCGCGGGCGGTCTGCTGCTCGCCCTCGGCTTCGCGATCGGCGGCTGGGAGATCAACAATGCGCCCTCGGTCATGGAGCACTTCTCCTGGACCCAGGTCGACAGCTGGGGCGCGCTGCTGTTCCAGATCGGCGGGGTGGCCTTCGGCTTCCTCATCCCGGTCCTGGCCGGCTACATCGCCTACGGCATGGCCGACCGGCCCGGTCTCGTCCCAGGCTTCGTCGGCGGCATGATCGCCTCGAACATCGCGGCCGGCTTCCTCGGCGGTCTGGTCGCCGGTCTGCTGGCCGGTGGCATCGTCCTCGCGATCCAGAAGATCAAGATCCCGCCGGTGCTGCGCGGCATCATGCCGGTCGTGGTGATCCCGCTGATCTCCTCGCTGATCGTCGGCTTCCTGATGTTCGTCGTGGTCGGCAAGCCCATCGCCGAGGCCCAGAAGGGCATGACGGACTGGCTCTCCGGCCTCTCCGGCGCCAACGCCGTCCTGCTCGGCATCCTGCTCGGCCTGATGATGTGCTTCGACCTCGGCGGCCCTGTCAACAAGGTCGCGTACGCCTTCGCCACCGCCGGTATCGCCGTCCAGGACCCGAGCGACGCCGCGATGAAGGTCATGGCCGCCGTGATGGCGGCGGGCATGGTTCCGCCGCTGGGCATGGCGCTGGCCACCGTCGTCCGCAAGAAGCTCTTCACCCCGGCCGAGCAGGAGAACGGCAAGGCCGCCTGGGTGCTCGGCGCCTCCTTCATCTCCGAGGGCGCGATCCCGTTCGCGGCGGCGGACCCGCTGCGCGTCATCCCGGCCTCGATGGCGGGCGGCGCGGTCACCGGCGCCCTGTCGATGGCCTTCGGTGCCACGCTCCGCGCCCCGCACGGCGGCATCTTCGTGGTCCCGCTGATCGGCAGCCCGTTCCTCTACCTGATCGCCATCGCCGCCGGCACGTGTGTCACGACGGCCCTGGTGATCATCCTCAAGAGCATGCGCAAGCAGGCACCGGGCGCCACGGCCGCCGGGTCGCCGGAGGGCGCCGCGCAGGCTGCGGCCGGGAAGAAGGAGCCGGTGGCGGCGTAGGGGGAGCGACGAGCAGGCGGATCCCGAGCCTGCGAGCACGCGAAACGCCACGGTCCCGGACAGGTGTTTGCTGTCCGGGACCGTGGCGTCCGCTCCGCCGGGGAAACCGGTGGGCGTACGGGGTTATGACGTCCGAGCCGCCCGGCGCTCCATCGCGTCCCGCGCCCCGTCCTCCGACGGATACACCTCGCACATGTGCCGGCCGTCCGGCGTGGCCGTGTGCTCGACCTCCCACAGGGAGATCTCCTCACCGCCGGGAAGAAGGAAAGCGTGCTCGTAGAGCGAGAAGCCGATACCGGACCGGCCCGCGCGGCACGGGCGCCCGAAGGCCTGTGTGATCTGGTGCGCGAACGCCGAACGCAGCAACTCGGCGGTCTCCGCCCCCGGCCGGTCCGCGTTCTCCGCGCGCCGCAGTAAACGGCGTGCGTGGTCCGCCGAGTTGTCCGGAACGTACCTGTGGCGCGGCTGGACGACCGCCGCGAGCTGCACCGTCACCGGCAGCTCGAAGTCCGGGGTGTCCGCCGGCAGCGGGAGCCGGGCCGTGGCGGCGCGCAGCTCCTCCTCGTCGACATACACCTCGTGCTGCGGACCCGCCCCCGGCGCGGTGTTGTGCACCAGCTCCCAGAGGGTGAGCGCCGAACCGTCGGCGAGCAGCCAGGTGTGGCGGTACGTCTCGCGGTGCAGCCCCGCGCTGTGGTGCGCGGAGTGCAGCGAACTGTCGTGCGCCAGCGCGCAGTCGAGCCGACGAATCGTGTCGTCTGGCAGCTCGAATGAGTTCAGTGCACGGCCCAGGAGCCGCTCGAGATGCTCCTCCGGAGACTCGGGCGACTCGGGTGGTTCGTACGCTGCCGTCTCGTACGGAACGCTCAAGGCTTCTCCCGGCGTTGCTGCATGTCACCTTGTGAGTGCATACCGTAGCCCCTCGGTCGGACATCATGTCCGGGAACCGAGAAAACGTACGCCCGGAAGACGCCCGGACCGCGCGAAAAGTTCCCGCACGGCCCCGAAAACCGTCAATGATCCGTCAACAGGCCCTGATCGGAAGGCAGTTCGGGCGGCGTCAGGAACCAGCCCCCGCCGTCCACTCGCTCCACGGCAGATTCCAGCCGTTGAGACCGTTGTCCGGCGCGACCTGCTTGTCGGCGGAGTTCTCGACGATGACGACGTCCCCGAGCATCGAGTTGTCGAAGAACCACTTCGCCGGCGTGGCCCCCTGCGCCCCCTGGACGTCCTGCAGCCCCACACACCCGTGGCTGGTGCCCGTGCGCCCGAAGGGCGGGTTGCTCTTCTCGTACCAGTAGTTGCCGTGGATGAAGGTCCCGGAGGTGGTCAACCGCATCGCGTTCGGTACGTCCTTGATGTCGTACGCGTCGGCGAGGTCGACCGTACGGCTGTCCATCCGCGTCTCCCGCAGCTTCTCGGAGATCACCATCTGCCCGTTGTACGTGGTGAACTCCGGGCTGCCGGCCGAGATCGGGATGCTCTTGACGGTCTGCCCGCCCCGGACGACCGTCATGGTCTGCGTGCTGACGTCGACCGTGGACACCTGCGAGCGCCCGATCGTGAAGTTCACGGTCTTCTTCTGTACCCCGAACACACCGTTGGCACCCTCGACCCCGTCCAGGTCGATCTTCATCGTGACCTTGGAACCGGCCTTCCAGTACTCCTCGGGCCGGAAGTCGAGCCGCCGCGCCCCGAACCAGTGCCCCACCACCTCCTGCCCGCTGCTCGACGTGACCGTGATGTGCGAGCGCACGGCCGCCTGGTCGCTGATGGCCTTGTCGAACGTGAACGACACCGGCATCCCCACCCCGACCGTCGTCCCGTTGTCCGGCGTGTACGTCCCGATGAAGCTGTTCGCCCTGGTGACCGTGGTGAAGGTCGATTCGGCGGTCCCCGCCCGCCCGCCGGCGTCCTTCGCGGCCACCGATATTCGGTACCGCGTCCCGCGCTCCAACTGCCGCGCGGGCTGCCAGCTCCGCCCGTCCGCCGACACCGCCCCCGCCACGGCCGCCCCCGACCCCGCGACGGTCATCTTCACCCCGGTCAGCGTGCCGCCGCTGACCTTCACACCGGTCGTGTTGATCGATGCGCCCGTCGAACCGTCCTTCGCGGAGATGGCGATCCGCGCGGCCGACGTCGCGACGGAGCCGCTACCGCCCTTACCGCCACCGCCCTTGCTGTCGTCGCCTCCGCTGTTGTTGCCACCGCACGCGGTGAGGGTCAGGGCGCCGGCCATCAGGACGGCACAGGCCCCCAGTACGCGCCGAGCCGCTGTGTCCGGCGTTGTCACGGGCTGCTCCAGATTTGTGTGATGTGGGTGATCCGCTCCCTGCGTGAGGAAAGAGGGAAACACCGGCGGCCCGGGTTCCCGACGACCGCCCTCACACCCATCACGTGACAGAACCGCGACAATCACGACTCAACCGACGAGGAGGCGCGCCGCGTCAACGGCCCCCGTACAGCTCTCCGTACGACGGCCATGTACCACCCGGCCCCGCCACCGACTCCGCCGCCCGTACGGCCCGGACAATCGCCCGGGTCACCAGGTCCGCGCCCGCCGTGAGGATCTCGTTCAGCGCGAGCGGGTTGTCCTCGGCCGGCGGACGCGCCCCCGTCGCCAACGTGAACACGGTGTCCCCGTCGGTGAGCAGATGTACGGGTCGTACGGCACGCGCGATGCCGTCGTGCGCCGTGCCGGCCACCTTCTGCGCCTGCGCCTTCGACAGCGCCGCGTCGGTCGCGACCACCGCGAGCGTGGTGTTCAGCGGCGGAAGGGGGGCCTGCGCGGCGACCTCGGCCAGCCGCCGCCGTGCCCTCTCGTGCACACCGGCTGCCGGATACCCGACCCGTCGCCCCTCGAACAACTCCCCGTACAGCACCCCCGTTTCCGGATCCACCGGGTACCCCGCCGCGTTGGCCACCACCAGCGCCGCCACCGTGATCCCCGACGCGAGCACGGTGCTCGCGGTGCCGACACCGCCCTTGAGATGCCCGGCCACGGCCCCCGTACCGGCGCCCACGCACCCCTCCGCCACGGGCGCGCCGGGTTCACTCGCGGCGGCCGCCTCGACGGCTGACCGACCGGTGGCCGCGTCCGGCCGGGCCCGGAAGTCGCCACCCCGGCCCAGGTCGAAGACGCAGGCGGCGGGCACCACCGGCACGACGTGTCCGGGATCGGGGCCGACCCGCACGCCGCGCCCCCGCTCCTCCAGCCAGGCCATCACGCCCGAGGCCGAGTCCAGCCCGTACGCGCTGCCGCCCGTCAGCACCACCGCCTCGACACCGCGCACGACGTTGCGCGGATCCAGGGCGTCGGTTTCCTTGGTGCCGGGTCCGCCGCCCCGCACGTCCACGGCCGCCACGGCCCCGCCCTCCGGTGCGAGCACGACCGTCGTGCCGGTGAGCCACCCGCCGCCGATACGGGTCGCGTGCCCCACTCGCAGGCCGGCGACATCTGTCAGAGCGTCAACTGTCATGACGCCCAGTGTTGTCCAGCGCCGCCCCTTCTTCGGCCTCAGCGGTTGAAGACCCCCTTCGGCGCTTCCGCGGGCGCCGGATCGCGCTCCGGCGCCCGCCACGGCCCGGACAGGGTCCGGCGGGTGGGACGTACCCTTGAGGCATGAGCACCCCCGCCGCCCCCGAACCGCGCGATCCGAAGCCCGCGCTGGTCTTCGACGACCCGCTGGACCAGCAGTCGTCGGACGACACGGACCGAGGGTGGGGCGAGCGCCCGGGTGGCGGTGACGGCGCGGCCGACCTGAAGCGCTTCCTCGACGAGAAGCCGCCCCACCACCTCTGAACCAGTCCGGACGCCCTCTGTACGCGGCCGGGCGCGCCGCCTACCGCTCGCTGTGCCGGGAGTCCCGCTGGGCCACCAGGGTTTCGTCGTGCCCGGCGCTCCGCTGGGCCACCAAGGCGTCGCGGATCTCCTTGAGGACCTCCAGCTCGCTCACCTCGATCATCTCCTGCGCGCCCTCCTTCGCCTTCTGCCGTGCGGCCATCCGGGCCAGGTACTTCGACATGGGCAGGACCATCAGGAAGTAGACGACGGCGGCGGTGATCAGGAAGGTGAGGGTGGAGCCCAGGACCGAGCCCCACATGATCCGGATGCCCGTCGCGGTGTCGCCGGTGCCGGTGCAGGGGTCCTTGAGACAGGAGCTGTAGTTGTCGAGGGCCTTGGTCCCGAACGCCCCCACCATGGGGTTGATGACGCCCTTCACCACCGAGTTGACGATGTTGGTGAACGCGGTGCCGATGACTACCGCGACCGCCAGATCGACGACGTTGCCGCGCGTCAGGAAGGCTTTGAAGCCGTCCCAGACGCCCGGTTGCTTCTTCTCGCTCACCGCGGGGTCTCTCCTCGTACAGGCAAATGGTGGAACAAACAGTTCCGCAACCTATGCCAACGACCGGCAGCCGTGTCCAATTGGCTAGCTCCAACGAGGGACTCGACGGCAGCCGGTTCGAGGCGATCGCACCACCGCTCACCACAGGGTCACCGCCAGCCGTGCCGTCGCGCCCGCGCCGGCCAGCCGCGACGCCGTTGCGTGCGGCACCGAGAGCACGACCAGGGCCCCGCCCTCGACCACACTGTCCTCGGGCGACGGGGCCTCCGGCACCTGCGTCACCCGTGCCCGCCGTGCGACCACCCGGGCGTCGGTGCCCGTCGGCGTCTCCTCGGCCGCGATGACGTCGACCCGGTCACCGGGTCGCAGCAGCCGCACCGTGGCCGCGTCGGCGATCCGTACCGGTGCCGTCACCATCTCCACCGCGGGCCGCTCCCGTACCGGATCCGCCACGGGGTGCCCCCGGACCCGTCCGACGTCGGGCGGTGGCCCCGCCGCCTCACGTGGGCCGGCGGCCACGATCGCCGCCGCCGTGACGGCGAGGCCGACGGCCAGCGCCCGCCTCCGGTGCCGCACCAGGCGCCGCAGTCGACACCGCCCGCCGCGCACGCGCACGGGAGCGAAGTGCGGCACCTCGCAGGGCGCGGGTACGAGAGGAACGGACTGCACGGGACGTACGGGAGACACGAGGACCACCACCTGTGACGAGGGACCTGCTGGCGCTCCCACGATGAGGCCTCGCGGCGAACCGCGCTGAGGCCTGTGTGTTACTCGCCGGTTGTGGACAACTCGCTCACCCGAACGAGGAGTTCCGCTCCGCCCGCCCCCCCGCCGCCTGCCCGGCCCCCCGCCCGGCCTCGGGATCAGGGCAGTTCGAAGCCCGGATCCATCCCGCCCAGCGCCTTCGCGCACAGGCAGTCCCGCGTCGCACTCGTCGGCAGCGCCGCCACCGCGTCGGACAGCACACCCCGCATCCGGTCCACGTTCGCCGCGAACACCTGGAGCACCTCCTCGTGCGAGACGCCCTCGCCGGTCTCCGCACCCGCGTCGAGGTCGGTGACAAGGGCCAACGACGTGTAACAGAGCTCCAGCTCACGGGCGAGCCCCGCCTCGGGATGGCTCGTCATGCCCACCACCGACCAGCCCTGCGCCCGGTACCAGAGGGATTCGGCGCGGGTGGAGAACCGCGGCCCCTCGATCACGGTCAGCGTGCCGCCGTCCACCGGCTCCCAGTCCCGCCCGCGCGCCGCCTCCAGGGCGACCCCGCGGCCGACCGGGCAGTAGGGGTCGGCGAGGGACACGTGCACCACGTTGGGGACGGCGCCGCCGGGCAGCGGCAGGCCGTCGAAGAACGTCCCCACCCGGGACTTCGTACGGTCGGCCAGCTGGTCCGGCACGAGCAGCGTGCCCGGGCCGTACTCGGGCCGCAGGCCGCCCACCGCGCACGGGGCGAGCACCTGGCGCACGCCGGCCGAGCGCAACGCCCACAGGTTGGCGCGGTAGTTGATGCGATGCGGCGGAAGATGGTGGCCGCGTCCGTGCCGGGGCAGGAAGGCGACCCGCCGGCCGGCGAGTTCGCCGAGGAACAGGGAGTCACTGGGGGAGCCGTACGGCGTGTCCACCTGTGTCTCGGTCACGTCGTCGAGGAAGGAGTAGAAGCCGGAGCCACCGATCACGCCGATCTCGGCGCTCGCGGGATTCACCTGGTTCACCATGCCCGCACACTAGGACCTGTCCGGCCGCGCGCGGAAACGCCGAAGACCCCGTCGCCGTACGACGACAGGGTCCTGCGGGTCAAGAGGCGGCGTTCACGCGGCCGAGCTGGTGCTCGACGAGCTGCTGGAGCCCGACGAAGAGCCGGCCGACGAGGACGAGCCGGACGACGAGGAGCTCGACGAACTCGACGACGAGTCCGAGGACGACGACGTCGATGAGGACGCCGTCGACGGCTTCGACGCGGGCGCGCTGCTCGACGAGGAGCCGCGGCTGTCGTTGCGGTAGAAACCGGAGCCCTTGAAGACGATGCCGACCGCGGAGAACACCTTCTTCAGGCGGCCACCGCAGCTGGGGCACTCGGTCAGGGCGTCATCGGTGAACTTCTGCACCGCTTCGAGGCCCTCAGCGCACTCCGTGCACTGGTACTGGTAGGTCGGCACTGTGTCTTCCTCCTGGCACTCTCACTCGATGAGTGCTAACGACGGTCCAGTGTGACGTATTCCCGGGGATCAGTCCACTGTCACCGGCACGCGGTGACCGACGCCACGTGCCACGGTCCGGCTCTCCGGGGGGATCGTCGCTGCTGGTGCGAGCCGTGAACGCAGGGCCACGAGGGTCGCCAGGGCCAGCAGCGTGCCGCCCATGGGGACCAGGAACCCGGCGCCGTCCCAGAGGCGGTCCTCCAGCTGGCCGGCGACGCTGACGGCCGTCGCCTGGCCGAGAGCCACCGCGCCGGTCAGCCAGGTGAACGCCTCGGTGCGGGCGCCGGCCGGGACCAGACCGTCGACCAGGGTGTAGCCGGTGATCAGGGCGGGCGCGATGCACATGCCAACCAGCAGGCCGAGCCCCGCCAGCGTCAGGGCGGACTCCGCCGTCCACAGGCCGGAGGCGGTGACCGCGAGTGCCGCGTACCCGGCGAGCAGGCGCCGCTGCGGTGCCATGCGCCAGGTGACGGCTCCGCAGACCAGGCCGGAGAGCATGTTGCCGGCGGCGAAGACCCCGTACAGGACGCCGTTCAGGCCGGGGTTGCCGGTGGACTCGCTGAACGCGGCGAGCGAGACCTGCATACCGCCGAAGACGGCCCCGATGCCGAGGAAGGCGACGATCAGCACACGTACCCCGGGGACGCCCAGTGCCGAAACGCGCTCCGCGCGCGCGTGCCCGTCGCCGAGCGGGCCGTCCGTGACGACCGACGGCTGGGTGCTCTTCTGCGCCGCGAACAGGAGGCCGCCGAGGAGGGTCAGCGCGGCCTCGGTGACCAGGCCGGCCGCCGGGTCGACAGCTGTGCACAGGGCGGTCGCGAGCAGCGGACCGAAGACGAAGGTCAGCTCGTCCGTGACGGACTCGAAGGCCGCCGCCGTCGGCATCAGGGGCGAGTCCTGGAGCTTCGCCGCCCAGCGGGCACGGACCATGGGCCCGACCTGGGGCGTGGAGGCGCCGGTCAGCACGGCGGCGGTGAACAGCGTCCACAAGGGGGCGCCGGTAAGCGCCAGCGCCGTCAGGGTGAGGCCGGACAGGGTGTGCAGGACGACACCGGGGACGAGGACCGCGCGCTGTCCGTAGCGGTCGGCGAGGCGGCCTCCGTAGGGAGCGCACAGGGCCATGGAGACGCCGGTGGCGGCGGCCACGGCGCCGGCGGTCCCGTACGAGCCGGTGGTGTGCTGGACGAGCAGCACGATGGAGATGGTGAGCATCGCGAACGGCTGTCGCGCGGTGAAACCGGGGAGCAGGAACGTCCAGGCGCCGGGGGTGCGGAGCAGCTGTCCGTAGGTGACCGTGGATGCCACGGCCGTGCCTTTCCGCTGCCTGGTAGCGCGGCCCCCGTGCGTGGGGCGGCGCCGAGAGCTGTCCTCTTGCGCGGACTGCGGTAGATGCCGACGCCCCCGCAGAGGATGTCCCGGCCGCCATACGGTCGCGCCAGCTCTGCTTCAGACAGAGTTGGTTCGATCAGGGTGCGCCTTCACTGTACAGGGGAAGCGGGCTGGTACGCCTGTGAAAGAAAGAAGCGAGGTACGTCACGCCTCTGCTCCGTTCCCGCCCGTTCCCAGCCACTGCGCCAGTTTGCCGCCCTGCCCCACGGCCCGCAGCCGTCGTTCCGTCGCGTCGCGGACCGGGTCGGTGGTCACCACGAGGAGTTCGTCGCCACGGCGCAGAACCGTCGTCGGCAGCGGGACGAACGACTTCTCGTCGCGTACGACGAGGGTGACAGCGGCGCCCGGCGGCAGCCTCAGCTCGCCCACCTCGACGCCGTGCATCCTGGAGCCGTCCGGAATCGCGACGGACAGCAGATGCCCGCGCAGCCGCTCCAGAGGGGCCGACTCGATGCCGAGGTCGGCGGCCTCCGCGCCCTTGCCGAGGCGGAGCGTGCGGGCCAGCCAGGGGAGCGTCGGGCCCTGGAGGAGGGTGTAGACGACGACCAGGACGAAGACGATGTTGAAGATGCGACGGCTGTCCTCGATACCGCTCACCATGGGGATCGTCGCCAGGATGATGGGTACGGCTCCGCGCAGCCCGGCCCAGGACATCAGGGTCTGTTCCTGCCACGGCACCCGGAACGGGGCCAGGCTGACGATCACGCTCAGCGGGCGCGCCACCATGGTCAGGACCAGGCCGATGACGAGCGCGGGCCAGATGTCGTCGCCCATCTCGTGCGGGGTCACCAGCAGGCCGAGCAGGACGAACATGCCGATCTGGGCGATCCAGCCCAGGCCGTCGGCGAAGCCGCGGGTGGCCGGCCAGTGCGGCAGCTTGGCGTTGCCGAGGACCATGGCGGCCAGGTAGACCGCGAGGAAGCCGCTGCCGTGGGCCAGGGCGCCGGCCGCGTACGCGGTGACCGCGATCGCCATCACGGCGATGGGGTAGAGGCCGGACGCGGGCAGGGCCACATGCCTCAGGCACCAGGAGCCCAGCCAGCCGACCGCGATACCGATGGCCGCGCCGATGGCGAGCTCCATGAGGATCACGCCCAGCAGCGTGTACCAGTGCTCGACCGGGCCCGCCGTGGACAGCGAGACGACCAGGATGACCACCGGGGCGTCGTTGAAGCCCGACTCGGCCTCCAGCGTGCCCATCACGCGCGCGGGGAGGGGGATTTTCCGCAGGACGGAGAACACCGCCGCCGCGTCCGTCGAGGACACCACCGCGCCGATGATGAACGCCTGCCGCCACTCCAGCCCGATCAGGTGGTGCGCCGCCGTCGCCGTGATCCCGACACTGACCGCGACTCCCGCCAGCGCCAGCACGGACGCGGCCGGGAGGGCGGGCTTGATCTCCTTCCACTTCGTGCCGAGTCCGCCCTCGGCCAGGATCACGACCAGGGCCGCGTATCCGATGACCTGGGTCAGTTCGGCGTTGTCGAAGTGGATGTCGCCGATGCCGTCCTGGCCCATGGCGATGCCGATCCCCAGGTAGACGAGCAGGCTGGGGAGCCCGCTGCGCGAGGAGACCCGGACCGCTGCCACAGCGATGAGGAGGACGAGCGAGCAGACGAGCAGGAGCTGGTTGAGATGGTGGACAGTCAGCGGCCGTTCCCTTCCCTGGCCCGGGCGCGGCACGCGCGCGGGCTCACGTACATCGGACACGAGGTGAGGTCACCGCATACCCGAATACTTCGTTACCTTACCTAACTCTTGACGATTCCTTGACGCTTCCACGGGCATGATCGAACGCCCGTCCGTTCGCGTACCCGACTCCGCGTCAAGTCGCGTCGGGCCCTGCGCCTATGGTTGCTCCAGCACTCCAGTACCGCCTGCCGCTCGCGTTAGGACAGCAAGGACAGCGATGCCCCCCACTACCACCAGCTCTTCCGGACACAAGCCCGGCAAGTCCGGCAGGAAGAAGGGGCGCAAAGCCCGACTGTTCGTGTTCGTCCTGGTTCTGGCCATCATCGGAGGCGCAGCCTACGGCGCGTTCTGGTCCGTCAGCACCGTCCGGGCCTCCCTGCCGCAGACCAAGGGCTCGATCACCCTCGAAGGCCTGTCCGGGCCCGTCGACGTCAAGCGCGACAGCTACGGCATCCCGCAGATCTACGCCTCCTCCGACGAGGACCTGTTCATGGCACAGGGCTACGTCCAGGCGCAGGACCGGTTCTACGAGATGGACGTACGCCGGCACATGACCTCGGGCCGGCTCTCCGAGATGTTCGGCAAGGGGCAGGTCGACAACGACGAGTTCCTGCGCACCCTGGGCTGGGACCGGGTGGCGAAGGACGAGTACGACAAGACCCTGTCGGACGCCACGAAGAAGTACCTCCAGGCCTACGCCAGGGGAGTCAACGCCTACCTCGGGGGCAAGGACGGCGCGGACATCTCCCTGGAGTACGCGGCCCTCGGGTTCACCAACGACTACAAGCCGCAGGAGTGGACCCCGGTCGACTCCGTCGCGTGGCTGAAGGCGATGGCCTGGGACCTGCGCGGCAACATGGAGGACGAGATCGACCGCTCTCTGCTGACCAGCCGCCTCGGCCCGCAGCAGATCGCCGACCTGTACCCGGAGTACCCGTACAGCCGGAACAAGCCGATCGTCCAGGAAGGCGAGTACGACGCCACGACGCAGTCGTTCGTTCAGGGCGGCAGCGCCGCGAGCACGGCGTCCGCGTCCTCCGGCACGGAATCCTCGGCCTCCGTGGACTCCGCGGCGCTCCAGAGCCAGCTGGAGGGCCTCTACCGGGTCCTGGACGACGTCCCGACGGCCGTCGGGGTGAACGGCAACGGCATCGGCTCCAACTCCTGGGTGGTCGCGGGCTCGCACACCATCAGCGGAAAGCCGCTGCTGGCCAACGACCCGCACCTGTCGCCCTCGCTGCCGTCCGTCTGGTACCAGATGGGCCTGCACTGCCGCAGCGTCTCCAGCAAGTGCCAGTACGACGTCTCCGGGTACACCTTCGCGGGCATGCCCGGCGTGATAATCGGCCACAACGCGGACATCGCCTGGGGCATGACCAACTCGGGCGCCGACGTCACCGACCTCTACCTGGAGAAGCTCTCCGGCGACGGTTACCTGTACGACGGGAAGACGAAGCCGTTCACCACGCGCGAGGAGACCATCAAGGTCGCGGGCGGCGCGTCCAAGAAGATCGTCGTCCGCGAGACGGAGAACGGGCCCCTGCTGTCCGACCGCAACGACGAGCTCGTCAAGGTCGGCCAGAAGGCCACCGTGGACGCCTCCGCCCCCGACCGGGGCGACGGCTACGGCATAGCACTGCGCTGGACCGCGCTGTCCCCCGGCAACTCCATGGACGCCGTCTTCCTGATCGACAAGGCGTCGAACTGGGCCGAGTTCCGCGCGGGCGCGGCCTCCTTCGACGTGCCCTCGCAGAACCTCGTCTACGCGGACACCGAGGGCAACATCGGCTACCAGCTGCCGGGACGCATCCCCACGCGCGCGGCGGGCGACGACGGCTCGCTGCCGGTCCCAGGGTGGGACTCCAAGTACCGCTGGACCGGCTACCTCAAGCAGTCCGAGCTGCCCTTCGAGTTCAATCCCGAGCGCGGCTACATCGTGACCGCCAACCAGGCCGTCGTCGACAAGGCCAAGTACCCGTACACGCTCACCACGGACTGGGGCTACGGCACCCGCAGCCAGCGCATCGCCGACCTGATCGCCTCGAAGACCAAGGGCGGCGGCAAGATCTCCACCGACGACATGCGCCAGATGCAGCTCGACAACAGCAGCGAGATCGCCAAGCTGCTGGTGCCCAAGCTCCTGGCGATCGACGTCGACGACAAGTACGTCCGTGAGGCGCAGAAGCTCCTTGTCGGCTGGGACTACACCCAGGACGCCGACTCGGCCGCGGCGGCCTACTTCAACTCGGTCTGGCGCAACATCCTGAAGCTCGCCTTCGGCAACAAGCTGCCCAAGGAGGTCCGGGTCAAGGGCCAGTGCCTGTACGTCAGGCCGGTCAACACCACCAGCCCCGCCGACGCGGACCAGCGGGTGCTCGAGTGCGGTCAGCGGGACGCGGACCAGGCGCAGCCGGACGGCGGCGACCGCTGGTTCGAGGTGGTCCGCAAGCTCATCAACGACCAGGACAACGACTGGTGGAGCACGCCGGCCACTCGCACGGAGAAGGCCGCGACCAACCGCGACCAGCTGTTCGCGCGCGCCATGACGGACGCCCGCTGGGAGCTGACCGCCAAGCTCGGCAAGGACATCGACACCTGGAGCTGGGGCCGGCTGCACCGCCTGTTCCTGAAGAACCAGACCCTGGGCACCGAGGGCCCCGCCTTCGTCCAGTACATCCTCAACCGAGGCCCCTGGAAGCTCGGCGGCGGCGAGGCGACGGTCAACGCGACCGGCTGGAACGCGGCAGGCGGCTACGGCGTCGTCTGGGTGCCGTCGATGCGCATGGTGGTCAACCTCGGCGACCTCGACAAGTCGAAGTGGATCAACCTGACGGGAGCCTCCGGGCACGCCTTCAGCGACCACTACACCGACCAGACGAGCACATGGGTCGAGGGCGAACTGCTCGACTGGTCCTTCACCGACAAGGCGGTCGACGACAGCACCAGCGACACCCTGCTGCTGAAACCGTGAGCACGCGGTAGTCCCGGAACGGCCCTCCACGCGCGCGTGGAGGGCCGTTCCGTTTTCCGTCTCAGGAAGGGCCGTGGAACCGGCGTACGCGCGAGGGAGTGACCACCGCCTGCACGGGCCGGTCGTGCGGCTCGGCAGGGACGCGGGGGACGACCTCGGAGTCGTACAGCAGCACCACCAGGGCAGGATCGGCGCCCGAGCGCTCCAGCCGGGCCAGCACACGGTCGTACGAGCCTCCGCCGCGCCCCAGGCGCAGACCCCGGTCGTCGACCGCCAGACCGGGCAGCAGGACGGCGCCGGCGCCCGTCACGGCGTCCGGCCCGAGGCGATCGCCGGACGGCTCCAGCAGGGCCATCCGCCCGCCGTGCCGCACCTCCACCAAGGACCCCTCCCCGGCGTACGTGCCCCAGTCGAGGTCGTTGTCCGGGAGGAGGGCCGGCAGCAGGACCCGTACCCCGCGCGCGTGCAGGGCGTCGAGAAGCGCGCGGGTGCCGGGCTCGCTGCCGACGGAGACGTACGCGGCCACCGTGCGTGCGTGCTCGAGTTCGGGCAGGCCGAGCGCGCGGGCGGCCAGAGCCGCCGCCGCTTCCTGGACGTCGGCGGCCGTCAACCCGCTTCTCACCGCGAGGAGGTCCCGCCGCAACGTTCGCTTGTCAGGCTCTGCGTCTGCCTCCATGGCTCTCCCACTATCGTTTCCAGTGCTCTCATGTGCTTCATATGCTGATATGAGTGTCAGTTAAGCGATGCCACAGAATCAGCACAAAGGCTCCGGATAAGGTTGCGGGCATGACTGAGTCGCACCCCAGGATCAGCAAGGCTGTCATCCCCGCAGCAGGCCTCGGCACCAGGTTCCTGCCGGCCACCAAGGCCACTCCCAAGGAGATGCTGCCGGTCGTCGACAAGCCGGCGATCCAGTACGTGGTCGAGGAGGCCGTGTCCGCGGGCCTCGACGACGTCCTCATGATCACGGGACGCAACAAGCGCCCCCTGGAGGACCACTTCGACCGCAACTACGAGCTGGAGTCCGCCCTTCAGAAGAAGGGCGACGCCGCGCGACTCGCCAAGGTCCAGGAGTCCAGCGACCTCGCGACCATGCACTACGTCCGTCAGGGCGACCCCAAGGGCCTCGGCCACGCCGTCCTGTGCGCGGCCCCGCACGTCGGGCACGAGCCCTTCGCCGTCCTCCTCGGCGACGACCTCATCGACCCCCGCGACCCCCTGCTCCAGCGCATGGTCGAGGTCCGGGAGCAGCACGGCGGCAGCGTGATCGCCCTCATGGAGGTCGCCCCCGAGCAGATCCACATGTACGGCTGCGCGGCCGTCGAGACCACCGACGACTGCGACGTCGTCAAGGTCACCGGCCTGGTCGAGAAGCCCGACGCGGCGGACGCCCCGTCGAACTACGCGATCATCGGCCGCTACGTCCTCGACCCGCACATCTTCGGCATCCTCCGCCAGACCGAGCCCGGCCGCGGCGGCGAGATCCAGCTCACCGACGCCCTCCAGCAGCTCGCCCAGGACGAGAAGGTCGGCGGCCCCGTGCACGGCGTCGTCTTCAAGGGCCGCCGCTATGACACCGGGGACCGCGGCGACTACCTGCGTGCCATTGTCAGACTCGCATGCGAACGTGAGGACCTGGGCCCGGACTTCCGGACCTGGCTTCGCAGTTACGTAGCCGAGGAGATGTAGCAACGTTGAGCAGCGCCGCGCCCCGCACCACCGGCCAGGACCACCTGTGGTCGGTGGACGAACACCTGGAGGACATTCTCGCGACCGTCCGCCCCCTCGAACCCATCGAGCTGCAACTCCTCGACGCCCAGGGCTGCGTCCTGGTCGAGGACGTCACGGTGCAGGTCTCCCTGCCGCCGTTCGACAACAGCTCCATGGACGGGTACGCGGTCCGGGTCGCGGATGTCGCGGGCGCGAGCGAGGAGTACCCGGCCGCCCTGACGGTGATCGGGGACGTGGCGGCCGGCCAGGACGGACTGCTCCATGTGGGCCCCGGCCAGGCCGCCCGCATCATGACCGGCGCCCCGGTGCCGCCCGGCGCCGAGACCGTCGTCCCCGTGGAGTGGACCGACGGGGGCCTCGGTGAGGGCCCCGTCACCGGGATGCGCGCCCGCAGCACGGACCCTGACGGCGCCCACGGCCAGGTGCGCGTGCACCGACCGGCACCGGCACGCGCGCACGTACGCGCGCAGGGCAGTGACGTCCGGGCCGGCGACCGTGCCCTCGCCGAGGGCACCGTCCTCGGTCCGCCGCAGATCGCCCTGCTCGCCGCGATCGGCCGCGGCACCGTACGGGTGCGCCCGCGCCCGCGCGTGGTCGTCATGTCGACCGGGAGCGAGCTGATCCAGCCCGGCGAGAAGCTCGCGGACGGCCAGATCTACGACTCCAACAGCTTCGCCCTCACCGCCGCCGCCCGGGACGCCGGGGCGATCGCCTACCGGGTGGGCGCGGTCGCCGACGACGCGGAGACCCTCCGTGCCGCGATCGAGGACCAGCTCGTCCGCGCAGACCTCGTCGTCACCACCGGAGGCGTCAGCGTGGGCGCGTACGACGTGGTCAAAGAGGCTCTCTCGCACGTGTCCGACGAGGACGAGCCCGGCGCCGGCGTCGACTTCCGCAAGCTCGCCATGCAGCCCGGCAAACCCCAGGGCTTCGGCACCGTCGGCCCCGACCACACCCCGCTGCTGGCCCTGCCGGGCAACCCGGTGTCGTCGTACGTCTCCTTCGAACTGTTCGTGCGGCCCGCCATCCGTGCCCTGATGGGCCTGACCGACATCCACCGGCCCACGGTCAGGGCGGTCCTGGCGACGGACAAGGCGCTGACCTCGCCTGCCGGGCGCCGCCAGTTCCTGCGCGCCACGTGCGCGGACGGGCAGGTGACGCCGGTCGGCGGCGCCGGATCACACCTGATCGCGGCCCTCGCCCACGCCGACGCGCTGATCGTCGTACCCGAGGACAAGGAGTCCGTGGAACCCGGTGCCGAGGTCGAGGTCGTGCTGCTCGGCTGACCCGGCCGGCAGCGGGCCCGCCCGACCGGGTGGGCGGGCGGGGCGGCTGAGGGGCGCGGGTTGGGAGTACCGTGTCGCGCACAACAGGCCCGACCGGGAGCGCCGCAGCACATGAGCACGCAGGACGACCGACTGACGCACATCGACGAGGCGGGCGCCGCCCGTATGGTCGACGTATCCGCCAAGGACGTGACCGCGCGCACCGCCCGCGCCAGCGGCCGTGTTCTTGTCTCGCCCCGTGTGGTCGAGCTGCTGCGCGGGGAGGGTGTCCCCAAGGGGGACGCCCTGGCCACCGCGCGGATCGCGGGCATCATGGGCGCCAAGCGAACCCCGGATCTGATCCCGCTCTGTCACCCGTTGTCGGTGGCCGGTGTGACACTGGATCTGTCGGTCGTGGACGACGCCGTCGAGATCCTGGCGACCGTGAAGACGACGGATCGCACGGGCGTCGAGATGGAGGCCCTCACGGCGGTCTCGGTCGCCGCGCTCACCGTGATCGACATGGTCAAGGCGGTCGACAAGGGAGCGGTCATCACGGACGTACGGGTGGAGGAGAAGACCGGCGGGAAGTCGGGCGACTGGAGCAGAGCATGACACCGACGCCGCCTGTCGAACCGCCGACCGGGGACGCGCTGCTCGCGCCCTACTCCGCCCTGGTCGTGACCGCGTCCAACCGCGCGGCGGCGGGCGTCTACGAGGACAAGGGCGGCCCCCTGATCGCGGCAGGGCTGGAGAAGTCCGGCTTCGCCGTCGACGGACCGTGGGTCGTGCCCGACGGCGCCCCGGTGGAGAACGCCCTGCGGGTCGGTGTCCAGGCCGGGTACGACGTCATCGTCACCACCGGCGGCACCGGCATCTCGCCCACCGACCGCACCCCGGAGGCGACCCGCGCGGTGCTCGACCGGGAGGTGCCGGGCATCGCCGAGGCCATCCGGGCGTTCGGCCGGGACAAGGTCCCGACGTCGGCGCTGTCGCGCGGACTCGCCGGAATCGCGGGCGGGACGCTGATCGTCAATCTGCCGGGTTCCACCGGCGGGGTGAAGGACGGACTGGCCGTCCTGGAACCCCTGTTGACACACGCCGTCGACCAGATCCGCGGCGGCGATCACCCCAGACCCGGCGGCAGCACCGGGGGTGCGAGCTGAACACCCCATCCTGGCCGGTCGAGCTGGTGGACGGCGATGTCGTCCTCCGGCCCGTCAGGCTGCGCGACCAGCGGGTCTGGCGCGAGGTCAACCGGCGCAACCGGGACTGGCTGCGGCCCTGGGAGGCGACGATCCCGCCGCCCACGCCCGGCGGCCCGATCGCGCACCGGCCGACCTACCGTCAGATGGTCCGGCATCTTCGCGCGGAGGCGAACGCGGGCCGGATGCTGCCCTTCGCCATCGAGTACCAGGGGCAATTGGTAGGCCAGTTGACGGTCGCCGGAATCACCTGGGGCTCTATGTGTTCGGGCCACGTCGGCTACTGGGTGGACGAAGCGGTGGCGGGCCGTGGCGTCATGCCGACTGCGGTCGCACTGGCGGTCGACCACTGCTTCCGTACGGTCGGACTGCACCGCATCGAGGTCTGCATTCGCCCCGAGAACGGGCCCAGTCGCCGGGTGGTGGAGAAACTCGGATTCCGCGACGAGGGGCTCAGGCCCCGCTATCTCCACATCGACGGGGCGTGGCGCGACCATCTCGTCTTCGCGCTCACCGCGGAAGAGGTGCCGGAGGGGTTGCTGGGCCGCTGGCAGCGGGCACGCTCCCAGAACACGCCGCGAAATCCCGCGTAATTGAATAAGTGTTCGAAAGTGATCGGCCGGCGATCGGTCGGCGATCGACTTCGGGCGCCAAATTCACGCCCTCGATGACCCGCTGATCGCATCGATCACAAAAAAAGCTCGAAATATCAGCCAGATCGTGCGACACACCGGCTCAATTGGCAGATGGCCTCACGCAAACCCCTCTACCGTGTGAGGCGTGAGCAGCAGCGGCCTCATCTACGCAGTCATTGTCGGGGCCTGGGCCGCCTACTTGGTGCCGATGTGGCTCCGTAGGCAGGACGAGCTGAACGAGGCTCGTCCGACGGAACGCTTCAGCACCGCCATCCGGCTCCTGTCCGGACGGGCGGGCATGGAGCGCCGGTACGCCAAGGACCTGCGGGCGCGCTCCACCGACGAGGGGGAGCGCGGCGCCGGAGACCCGGAGGGTGTCACCGACTCGGTGGACGTCCGGGCCTTCGCCATGCCTCCGACCGGCCCCCGGGCAAAGGTTCAGGTGCAGCAGGAGCAGGCACACGCGCAGGGCCAGGCGCAGGCGCAGTCACACGCCCAGGCGCAGGAGCAGCCCAGGGCGCCGAAGCGGGAGCAACAGGCGCAGGCACACGCCTCGGCTCCGATTTCGGCTCCCGCGAGGGACCGGGTGCGTGAACGCGTGCCGGCGGCTCGTCGGAGCGCGGGCGCCTCGGCGGAAGCCGCCGCGCGCGCCCGGCGCTCGAAGGTGCTCGCGCGCCGACGGCGTACGACGGTGATGTTGTTCTTCGCCTTCACGCTCGGCACGGTCGTCGCGGCGGTCGGCGGACTCGCCTTCCTCTGGGCACCCGCCGTCCCCGCGGCCATGCTGAGCGGATACATCGCCTATCTGCGTACGCAGGAACGGCGCCGTTTCACCTACCAGATGGACCGGCGCCAGGCCGAGCTCGCCGCGCAGCGACTGCGTGAGCGCCAGCCCCGGCGGCGGCCTTCCACCGACCCCGGGGCCGAAGAGCAGGACGAGCACCCCGAGCCGGAGACCGACCCCGGCCTGTCCGCGCTCGCCGCCGACCGGCGTGCGCTCGTCGAGCAGACCGATCACGCGGAGTGGGTCGACCAGCAGCGCGAACGCCAGCGCCGCCCCGGCCACGGCGACAGCTGGGACCCGGTCCCGGTACCACTGCCGACGTACGTGACCGCCCCGGTCGCCCCCCGCGCCACGTCCGACGTGGACCTCGGCGCACCGGACGCCTGGAGCTCGGCGCGGTCCAGCACGGTGGGCCGCGAGTCGGAGTCGCCGTCGGAGGAGCCGTCCGTGACGGAGGACACCATGGAGGCGGAGCCGGAGCTGTCGTCGGGGCCGGAGTCCGAGTCGGAGGCGGACCCCGAGGGCGCGGAGGGACGCACCGACGCGCGCCGCGCGGCCTCCGCCCGCCGGGCCCGGGAGCGGGGCCGTACGCCGCTGTTCGACCAGTACGAGGACGGCGAGCGGCCTCGGGCGGCCAACGAATAGCAGGCGGTACGCGACTGCGTTCGCCGAACTCCGGGCAGGTGGGGGCGGGTGCGGCGGCCTCGACTGACGAGCGCGGAACGGATTTCCGGGCACCCGGACCGGGATGCTAGAGTTTCACTCGTTGCAAGGGCCTGTGGCGCAGTCTGGTAGCGCACCTCGTTCGCATCGAGGGGGTCTGGGGTTCAAATCCCCACAGGTCCACGCACAACGCACAGATCGAAGCCCCGGCGGGTCTACCCGTCGGGGCTTCGGCATGTCCGGGGAATTCCTCCTGACTTGGGGTAGGGCCAGGCATACCCTCAACCCGCCCCCTGGGCCCATGGTCCGGGCCGTGCCCGCCTCCTACGGTGATCGTCATGCAGCCGAAGAACGTGTGGCAGGCCATGAGCTCGCCGGGGTTTCTCCTGTCGTGGTGGCCCTGGCGGTCGGTCGTCTATCTCGTCAGTGGGGCGGTGACCGGGTCCTTCTTCTTTGTGCTGATCGTGCTCATGGCGGTGGCCGGCGGGGTTCTCGCCGTAGTCCTCGTGGGGTTGCCGCTGCTGGTCGCCCTGGCCCTGGCCGGGCTTCCCGTCGCCAGGGTCGAGCGGCTCCGGCTGCGGCTGGTCGATCCGGAACCGGCGCCCGATCCGCATCGGGAGCCGGTCGTGCCCGGGCTGCGGCCCTGGCTGACGGTTCGGCTGCGGGAGCGGGCGACCTGGCGGGAGTTGGGGTACGCGCTGCTGTTCGCGGGGCTGTTGTGGCCCGTGGACGCCCTTGTTGTCGCCTTCGCGCTGCTCGTTCCGGTGTCCATGGTGGCGACTCCTTTGCTGATGGCCACTGTTGGCGACGGACAGGAAGCCAAGGTGCTCAAGGAGTGGACGGTCACCGACTGGCCGACCGTCTTCGGGGTCTCGCTGCTCGGGCTGGTGCTCCTGGCCCTGGGCGCCTATGCGCTCGGGGTCGCCGCCGGTGCGCGGGCCGGGCTGACGCGGCTGCTGATCGCTGCCAGGGACGTCGAGTTGGGGGAGCGGGTCGTCGAACTCGCCCGTTCCCGGGTCCGGTTGGTGGACGCCTTCGAGGCGGAGCGGCGGCGGATCGAACGCGATCTGCACGACGGTGCCCAGCAGCGACTGGTCGCACTGTCGGTGACGCTCGGTCTGGCTCGGCTGGACGCACCGCCGGGGCCGCTCGCCGATCAGCTGGCGAGGGCGCAGGAGCAGGCGGGGAGTGCGTTGGGGGAACTGCGCGAGCTGATCCACGGTATTCATCCCCAGGTCCTTGCGGACTACGGGCTCCAGGCCGCGGTGGCCGACGCGGCCGACCGTACGGCGGTGCCCGTGGACGTCACCTTCGACGTGCCCGGGCGCCTTCCCCGGGCGGTGGAGTCCGCCGCGTACCTCGTGGTCTGCGAGGCGCTCGCCAACATCGACCGGCACAGCGGGGCCGGCCGGGCCGAGGTCGGCGGTGGGCACCGCGACGGACGGCTGTTCCTTGAGGTGCGGGACGACGGGCGGGGCGGGGCGGACCCCGGGGGCGGCAGCGGGCTCACCGGGCTCGCGGACCGGGTGTCAGTACTCGATGGCAGACTTTCCCTGTCCAGCCCGCCGGGTGGACCGACGTTGCTGCGGGTGGAGATTCCTTGCGAGTGGAGCCAGTCGACGGATCGCGCCCATCGCTCCGCGTAGTCCTCGCCGAGGACAGTGTGTTGCTGCGGGAGGGGCTGATCGGGCTGCTCACCCGGGTCGGCCACGAGGTCATGGCGGCCGTCGGGGACGCGCAGGCGCTGCTCACGGCGGTCGCCGAGCAGGAACCGGACATCGTGGTGACGGACGTACGCATGCCGCCCGGGTTCCAGGACGAGGGGCTGCACGCGGCGGTGAAGCTGCGCGAGGCGAGGCCTGCGCTGCCGGTGCTGGTCCTCAGCCAGTACGTCCAGCGGGCCTACGCCGCCGAACTGCTCGACTCCGGTGACGGCACCGGCGTCGGCTATCTGCTCAAGGACCGGGTCGGGCAGGTCGCGGAGTTCGTCGACGCGCTGCGACGGGTCGCGGACGGGGGCACGGTCGTCGACCCCGAAGTCGTACGGCAGCTGCTGCGCCGGCGTCGCGACCCGCTGGAGCGGCTGACCCCGCGTGAGCGCGAGGTGCTGGCGCTGATGGCGGAGGGCCGGTCCAACGGCTCGATAGCCCGCGAGCTGGTGGTCTCCGAGGCGGCTGTCGGCAAGCACATCGGCGGCATCCTCAACAAGCTGGATCTGCCCCCGGCGGACGAGACACATCGGCGGGTGCTGGCGGTGCTCACGTTTCTGCGGGCCTGAGCTCGGCGGCAGCCGGTACAGGGGTTCCTGTATGAGGGTTCCCGTACGGGGTTCTACAGGCTCTTGGCGAAGCAGCGGCTCGCCTCGTGGTGGCGGTAGTAGCCGAACTTCGCGGAGGGTTCGTAGCCGCTGGAGGTGTAGAGGGCGATGGCCTCCGGCTGCCTGTCGCCCGTCTCCAGGACCATGCGGGTGCGGCCGGCGCTGCGGGCGTCCTCCTCCAGGGCGGCGAGTATCCGCCGGGCCAGGCCGAGTCCGCGGGCCTCCTCGACGACGTACATGCGCTTCAGCTCGGCGTCGCCGGCCAGATAGCCCTCGTCGTTCTCCTCGTCGTGGCTGCGCCAGCCGCCGGTGGCCAGGGGACGGTCCTGCTCGTCGTACGCGATCAGGTACAGGCCGGACGGCGGGTCGAACATCGTCGGGTCGAGGTGGGTGGCGTCGCCCTCGTCGTCGTAGCGGACGGCGTACTCGGCCTGGACCTGGTCGTTCAGCTTGACGGCGTCGGGGTGGTCGAAGGAGACCCGGCGGACATTCATGCCACAGACGGTACATGTATGCATATCGCTGTCGCCAGGTGTTTTCGCTCTCCGGGTATCGTGCCCGCGTGCTGACAGTGACCACTGTGAATGTGAACGGACTCCGCGCCGCCGCGAAGAAGGGCTTCGTGGAGTGGCTGGCCGAGACCTCCGCCGACGTGCTGTGCCTCCAGGAGGTGCGCGCCGAACCGCAGCAGTTGCCGGAGTCGGTCCGCGCGCCCGAGGGCTGGTACGTCACACACGCGCCCGCCGCCGCCAAGGGCCGTGCAGGCGTCTCCCTCTTCACCCGCCGCGAGCCCGACCGCGTCCAGGTCGGCTTCGGCTCCGCCGAGTTCGACGGCAGCGGCCGGTACGTCGAGGCCGACCTGCCCGGCGTCACCGTCGCCAGCCTGTACCTGCCGTCCGGCGAGGTCGGCACCGAGCGGCAGGACGAGAAGATCCGCTTCATGGACGAGTTCCTGGCCTATCTGAAGGGCCTGCGGGAGCGGGCTGCTGCTGATGGGCGCGAAGTGGTTGTCTGCGGCGACTGGAACATCGCCCATCAGCCCGCCGACCTCAAGAACTGGCGCGCCAACCAGAAGAACTCCGGGTTCCTGCCGGAGGAGCGGGAGTGGCTCGGGCGGGTGCTCGACGCGGGGGAGGGTGGATACGTGGATGTGGTGCGGGCGCTGCATCCGGATGTTGAGGGGCCGTACTCGTGGTGGTCTTACCGGGGGCGGGCGTTCGAGGCGGATGCAGGTTGGAGGATCGATCTCGCCGTCGCGACCCCGGGGCTTGCGGGGAAGGCGGTCAAGGCATTCGTGGAGCGGGCCGCCAGCTATGACGAGCGGTGGTCGGATCACGCTCCTGTGACGGTCGTCTTCGACATGTGACGCGGGGTGCGGGGGTGCACCGAACCTTCAGGGGGTCTCTCGCCGATTGAGTTGACGGTCCAGCGCCAGTGAAAGTTCCGCCTCCACCACCCGGCGCGCCAGCGGTCGCAGGCGGGCCGGGTCCGATTCCGGGGCGTGGGCGAGGATCATGTCCGTGAAGATCTCGGCCAGGGCGTCCGCGTGGTCGCGTACCCGTTTGCCCGCCGCCAGGACGGCCGACAGCGGGATGCCCTCCTGGACCAGCGCCGACGACGCGTCCAGGAGGCTGCGGCTGATGTGGACGATCTGCTCGCCGTCGGTGCCCAGGTAGCCGAGGTCCATCGAGGCCGCGAGGTTCTCGGGGGTGGCGTCCGGGCCGAAGCGGTCGGCGAGTTCCTCGGGGGTGAGGCGGACCGGGGTCTCCTCGGTGGGCGCTCCGAGGCCGAGCAGGTCGGCGACGTCGCGGCCGTGGTCGAAGGCCTCGGCCAGTTCCGCGATGCCGTTGAGGGTGTGCCCGCGTTCCAGCAGCGCCGAGATCGTGCGCAGGCGGGCCAGGTGGTGGTCGCCGTACCAGGCGATGCGGCCCTCGCGGCGGGGTGGCGGGATCAGTTTGCGTTCGCGGTAGAAGCGCAGCGTGCGGACGGTGATGCCGGCCAGCCCGGCCAGCTCCTCCATCCGGTACTCGCGCCCCTCGGCGTTCTCTGCGTCTGCCACGTCGGAACCCTATGGCGTACCGGCGGTAACTTTCTCTCCCGCACCCCCTACCCATCAGTACGGGCCTCCTCTACTCTCCCCATTGCGCCAGTGTTCACTGGCGCGGTCGCGCAGGGAAGGGCATCGGCATGGCCGAACAGGAAGCCGAACACGAACATGTGCGGGTGGCGGTGATCGGGTCCGGGTTCGGGGGGCTCGGGGCCGCCGTGCGGCTGCGCCGCGAAGGGGTCACCGACTTCGTCGTGCTGGAGCGGGCCGGCAGCGTCGGCGGGACCTGGCGCGACAACAGCTATCCGGGGTGCGCCTGTGACGTGCCCTCCCACCTCTACTCCTTCTCCTTCGCGCCCAACCCCGACTGGCCGCGCGCCTTCTCCGGGCAGGAGCACATCCGTGCCTACCTGGAGCACGTCACCGACGTCTTCGGGCTGCGGCCCCATCTCCGCCTCGACTCCGAGGTGAAGACGATGACCTGGGACGCCGGCCGGCTGGTGTGGGTGGTCGAGACCAGCAGCGGGACCCTGCTCGCCGATCTCGTCGTCTCCGCCACCGGGCCCCTCTCCGACCCCAAGGTGCCGGACATCCCCGGACTCGGCACCTTCCCCGGCAAGGTCTTCCACTCCGCCCGCTGGGACCACGACTACGACCTGCGCGGCAAGCGGGTCGCGATGGTCGGGACCGGGGCCTCCGCCGTCCAGATCGTCCCCGCCATCCAGCCCGACGTCTCCCGTCTCACCCTCTTCCAGCGCACCCCGCCCTGGGTGATGCCCCGCATCGACCGGGCCATCGGAAACGCCGAGCGCGCCGTGCACCGCGCGCTGCCCTTCACCACCCGGCTGCGGCGCGGACTCCTTTGGGGCGTAAGGGAGTTGCAGGTCCAGGCGTTCACCAAGCGTCCGGGCGAGCTCGGGGTTGTGGAGCAGCTGGCCAAGCGCAACATGCGCCGCGCCGTCAAGGACCCGGCCCTGCGCGCCAAACTCACCCCCGACTACCGCATCGGCTGCAAGCGCATCCTGCTGTCGAGTGCGTACTACCCGGCGCTCACCCGGCCCAACGTGGATGTGGTGGCCAGTGGGTTGAGCGAGGTGCGGGGGTCCACTGCCGTCGGGGCCGACGGGAGTACGGCCGAGGTCGACGCCATCGTCTTCGGTACGGGGTTCCACGTCACCGACATGCCCATCGCCGACCGGGTCGTCGGCGCGGAGGGGCTCACACTCGCCGAGGCCTGGGGGGAGGGCGGAATGCGGGCGCTGCGCGGGGCCTCGGCCGCCGGGTTCCCCAACTGGATGACGATCATCGGGCCCAACACCGGCCTCGGGAACTCCTCCATGATCCTGATGATCGAGTCCCAGCTGAACTATCTGGCCGACTACCTACGGCAGTTGGACCTTCTCGGGGGCCGGGTGGCTCTTGATGCCCGGGCCTCCGCCGTCGACGCCTGGAACGACCGGGTGCAGGAGCGGATGCGGCGCACGGTGTGGAACACGGGCGGGTGCAGCAGCTGGTACCTCGACGACAGCGGACGCAACACCACCATCTGGCCCGGTACGACGTCCGAGTTCCGGCGGGCGACCCGGCGCGTGGATCTCGCCGAGTACGAGGTTCTGCGGGCGGCCGGCAGCTCCGGTACCGGAACCGGCGCAGAGGGCGCCAACTCCCCTGTCGAGGTGGCCGCGTGAGCCGGCTGACGTCCGTGACGGACGGCCCGTACGCCCCGCCGGTCCCCGCCCGTGTGCTCACGGCCGTCTCCGCCGACGGCACCCGGCTGCATGTCGAGGTGCACGGCGCGGAGGACGGACCCGTGGTCGTCCTCTCGCACGGCTGGACCTGTTCCACCGCCTTCTGGGCCGCCCAGATCCGCGAACTCGCCCCCGATCACCGGGTGGTCGCCTACGACCAGCGCGGCCACGGACGGAGTCCGGCGAGCCCCGTCTGCAGCACCGACGTACTCGCCGACGACCTGGAGGCGGTCCTCGCGGCCACCCTCGCGCCCGGCGAGAAGGCCGTGGTCGTGGGGCACTCCATGGGCGGGATGACGGTGCTGGCCTCGTCCGCGCGGCCGGGGTTCCGGGAGCATGCGGCGGCCGTACTGCTGTGCAGCACCGGCAGTTCGCGGCTGGTCGCCGAGGCGCTGGTCGTGCCGATGCGTGCCGGGCGGCTGCGCACCTGGCTCACCCGGCGGAGCCTCAGTTCGCGCGCGCCGCTCGGACCGGTCACGCCGGTCTCGCGGCGCATCCTCAAGTACGCGACGATGGGAGCCGGTTCGTCGGCCGCCATGGTCGAGGCGTGCGCCCGGATCGTGCACGCGTGCCCGCGCAAGGTGCGGTACGCGTGGGCGCGGGTGCTGGACGGGGTTCAACTCGAAGCCAACGTACGGGAGTTGACCGTGCCGGTCGCTGTCGTCGTCGGTACGGCCGACCGGATGACCCCGCCCGTTCACGCGCGGGCGCTGGCCGCCGCACTGCCCCGGTGTCACGGTGTGACCGAGCTGCCCGGGATCGGGCATATGACGCCCGTCGAGGCGCCGGGGGCGGTGACCGGTGCGATACGTGAACTCACGGAGAAGTATGGGCAGTTGGGATCGCCGGGTACCCGGGCCGACAGCAGTGTACGTATCGAGGAGGGCGCATGAGCAGGGTCGGTCTGGACGGGCAGGTCGCTGTCGTCACGGGGGCCGCCCGGGGGGTCGGAGAGCTGCTCGCGCGCAAGCTCTCCGCTCGCGGGGCCAAGGTCGCGCTGGTCGGGCTTGAGGCCGACGCGCTCAAGCAGGTGTCGGAACGGCTGCACACCGACAGCGGGTACTGGCACGCCGACGTCACCGATCACGAGGCGATGTCCCGGGTGGCGGAGGAGGTCAAGGAGCGGTTCGGGAAGGTCGACATCGTCGTCGCCAACGCCGGGGTCGCGAACGGCGGGCCCTTCGCCGACTCCGATCCGGAGTCGTGGCGGCGGGTCATCGAGGTCAATCTCATCGGGTCGGCGGTCACCGCACGGGCGTTTCTGCCGGTGCTGATGGAGAGCCGGGGGTATCTGCTCCAGATCGCGTCCCTGGCGGCGATCACTCCGGCGCCGATGATGACCGCGTACTGCGCGTCCAAGTCCGGCGTCGAGGCGTACGCGCACTGTCTGCGGGCCGAGGTCGGGTACAAGGGCGTCCGCGTGGGGGTCGCGTATCTGTCCTGGACCGACACCGACATGGTGCGGGGGGCCGACCAGGACGACGTCATGCGGGAGTTGCGGCAGCGGCTGCCCTGGCCGGCGAGTAAGACGTATCCGCTGGGCCCGGCCGTCGACCGGCTCGTGGCGGGGATCGAGCGGCGGTCCAGTCATGTGTACGGGCAGTGGTGGCTGCGTGGGATGCAGGGGGTACGGGGGTATCTGCCGGGGCTGATCGGCGCGGTGGGGCAACGGGAGGTCGGGCGGTTCTCGGGACGGTTGCAGGGGATGGGCACCGGGCTCGTGGGTGCGGGCGGGGCGGCGGACGAGGATGCTCGGGCGCGGAGGGCGGACGCGGGCGGTGACAGTACGTGACCGATCGAAATGCGCGCTTTGTCCGGGCGTGCAAATCTGGTCGAGCCCCCATCCCCTCACCCACTTACGGGAGTGAACCCACATGGGCATGAAGGACGAGATGCAGGACAAGGCGCGACAGGCCAAGGAGAAGATGGAGCAGGCCCGGAAGGGCCAGCAGGGTCAGCGCCAGGAGGGTCAGCGTCAGCCGGGCCAGCCGGGTCAGGAGCGCCGCGAGCGTCGCCAGGGCCAGGAGGAGACTCCGGAGCGTGGGCGTCGGAGCGACGAGGACACGCAGCGGGCGATGCGGGACGAGGACGACCGGCTCAGCCAGGACCACGACATCTAGTCCTGGCCTGAGCGGTTGACGTGGGGTGCCCTCTGTTGTGCCGAGGGCACCCTGCGTTTTTGCTTTTGGGGTGCGTTTGCCGGGTGCAGGGGACGGTGGGGGGTTGTCGCGCAGTTCCCCGCGCCCCTGGGTGGGTGACGTGACCGGAGTTCTGGCTCAGGAACGCGGCGGGAGCTTCGGCCTTGCGCGGTTGGGGATCTCGTCGTAATTCGGAGGGGTTGCCGCGGGGTGGGTGTCGAGGAGGGACAGGGCCAGTTCGATGGCGTCGTCCATTTCCACGTGGCGGCCCTCCGCCCAGTCCAGGGGGGTGCGCAGAACCTCCAGGTCCGGGGCGACGCCCTGGTTCTCCACCGTCCAGCCGTACGTGTCGAACCAGGCCGCGTTCATCGGAACCGTGATCACCGTGCCGTCGCCCAGGCGGTGCCGGCCGGTCATGCCGACCACCCCGCCCCACGTCCGCTGGCCCACGACCGGGCCCAGTTCCAGCAGCTTGAAGGCCGCCGTGATCATGTCGCCGTCGGAGGACGTCGCCTCGTCGGCGAGGGCGACCACCGGTCCCCGGGGGGCGTTCGAGGCGTACGAGACCGGCTGGGCGTTGCGTGTCAGGTCCCAGCCCAGGATCGTGCGCGTCAGCTTCTCCACGACCAGTTCGCTGATGTGGCCGCCCGCGTTGCCGCGCACGTCGACGATGAGGGCGGGCCTCGACACCTCCATGCGCAGGTCGCGGTTGAACTGGGCCCAGCCCGAGCCGCCCATGTCGGGGATGTGCAGGTAGCCGCACCGTCCGCCGCTCAACTCCCGTACAACTTCCCGGCGTTGGGCCACCCAGTCCTGGTACCGCAGCGGACGTTCGTCGACGAGGGGGACGACCGCGACCCTCCGTGCCGTGCCCTCGCCCTCCGCCGGCGTGAACGTCAGCTCCACCGTCGTACCGCCCGCCCCCGCCAGCAACGGGAACGGCCCCGTCACCGGGTCCACCGGGCGCCCGTCCACATGGGTGAGCAGCGCGCCCTCCCGGATTCCCGAACCGGCCAGCGGTGAGCGGGCCTTGGAGTCGGAGGAGTCGCCGGGGAGGATCCGGTCCACCATCCAGCCGCCCTCCCTGCGCACGAAGTTGGCGCCCAGCAGGCCCTGCCTGCGCTGGTAGTGGGGTGGGCCCTCGTTGCGGCGGGCGGCCGTCACGTACGCGTGGGAGGTGCCCAGCTCGCCCAGAACCTCCCGCAGCAGGTCCGCGAACTCGTCGGGGGACGCGACCCGTTCGACCAGCGGGCGGTACTGCTCCAGCACCGCGTCCCAGTCGATGCCGCACATCCGGGGTTCCCAGAAGTACGCGCGGATCAGCCGGCCCGCCTCCTCGTACGACTGGCGCCATTCCGCCGGGGGATCGACCTCGTGCAGGACCCGGCGCAGGTCGATCCAGACGGTCGTGTCGCCGTCGCCCGGGTCGGTGGACGGCACCGCACGCAGCTCGTCGTCGTCCACGACCACAACCCGTGAGGCGTCGCCGCTCACCGCGAACCAGTCGAGGTGGTCGACGAGTTCGGACTTCTTGGCCTTGCTGATGTTGAAGTACTCGAGCGTAGGCCGGCCGCTGGTGTCGGCCGGGTTGGCGAACGTCTCGCCCAGCGCGCCCGAGATCGGCCAGCGCAGCCACACCAGCCCGCCGCCCGCGACCGGGTACAGCGCCGAGTACTTGGAAGCGGTGACCGGGAAGGGCGTCACCCGGCTCTCCAGGCCCTCGGCCTCGACGGTCACCGTCCCGTCGGCGCCCTCGTCCTCGGCGGGGTCCAGGCCACCGGCGGCCGGGCGGCCGTCGGGTGACAGGGCGAAGGGGGAGGGGGTGGCGGAGGAGAGGGGTACGAGGTAGGGGCGGCAGCCGAGCGGGAAGGAGAGGTCGCCGGTGTGGACGTCGTACACCGGGTCGAAGCCGCGCCAGGAGAGGAAGGCGAGATAGCGGCCGTCCCTGGTGAATACCGGGTTCTCGTCCTCGAAGCGGCCGTTGGTCACGTCGACGATCAGGCGGTCCTTTATACGCGCCATCTTGATCTGGCGGAGGGAGCGGCCGATGCCCGGATGGGACCAGGTCAGCCAGGCGCCGTCCGGGGAGAAGGCGAGGTCTGTGACCGGGCCGTTGAGGGAGCAGATCAGCTCGGTGACCTCGCCGTCCGACTCCTCCGCCGCGTCGATCAGGAAAAGCCGGCCGTCGTGGGCGGCGATGGCGAGCCGTTCGCCCGCCGGATCGGACACCAGTTCCAGTACCCGGCCCAGCTCGCCCGACGCCAGCCGCCTCGGTGCCCGCTCCCCGCTGGCCCTCGGCAGATAGGCGATCTCGATCGCGTCCTCGCCCTCCGCGTCCGTGACGTACGCGACCTGCCCGCCCGAGCCGAGCATCTCGGGCAGCCGGACCCGTACCCCGGGTGTGTCGGTGATCGTCCTCGCCGGGCCGTCACGATGTGTCAGCCAGTACAGGCTGCCGCGTACGACGACGGCGCTCGCGCGGCCCGTCTCGTCGACCGAGATGCCGTCGACGTGCTGCGCGGCGGGCACCTGGTACGTACGACGGCCCGCGCGCGGCCCCCCGAGCCGTACGTCGAGGCGCCGGGGGAGGGAGCCGGCGGTCAGGTCGTCGACGATCCACAGGTCGCCCGCGCACTGGTACACCACCCGGGTGCCGTCGCTGGAGGCGTGCCGGGCGTAGAAGGTGTCGTGGTCGGTGTGACGGCGCAGCCCGGAACCGTCGTACGCGCACGAGTACAGGTTGCCGACGCCCTCGTGGTCGGAGAGGAAGGCGATGCGGCCGCCGGCGAACATGGAGGAGTGGAGGTGGCCGTCGAGGCCGGGCAGGAGACGTTCGCCGTGCAGCCAGAGTCGGCCGGTCGCGCCGCCCCGGTAACGCTTCCAGGCGGCGGGCTCGTGGGGCGGGGTGCCCGTGAGGAGGAGGGTCTTCCGCTCCCCTGCGATGTCCGCGACCTGGATGTCGGAGACCGGGCCCCAGGGGAGCCGGCCGCCGGGGCCGCCGTCAGGGGGGACGCTGTAGGCCCAGGTGAAGTAGGAGAAGGGCTGGCCGTGGGAGGCGACGGCGAGGATGTCCCCGTCCGGGGACCAGCCGCAGACCTGGGTGTCGGCGCTGCCCCAGTAGGTGAGCCGCCGCGCGGGGCCGCCGTCCACCGGCGCCCGGTGGATCTCGGGCACGAGACTGCGCCAGCTCGTGTACGCGATGTGCCGGCCGTCGGGCGAGAAGCGCGGGTGCCCGACTTTCGTACGGTCGACGGTGAGCCGCCAGGCGCGGCCGTCGGTCCCGGGTGACCCCCGCCCTCCGTCTCCGTCGAGGCGGGCGAGCCAGAGGTCGTCCTCGGCGACGAAGCACAGCAGGTCGCCGCTGAGATGGGGCAGGCGCAGGTAGCTCACCTCCCCATGCTTTTCCGGTTATGGGGTCCCAGCAACTTCGGACCCCGTCATTCATGAGATATCTGGTACCGAGGGCGGCACGGGCGCCCTTCCGTGAGCGAGGACACGTACGAAACGGTTTCGTTTCTGTGCTTCTCAGGGTATGTTCATCCACGTAGGGCGGAGCTGTACGAATCGGTGTCGTCCGACACCGGAGCCGGAAAGGGTGAGTGGCATGACCGAGGTCGCAACGGCGCGTCGTAGTCGGATCACTCCCGAGCGCGAGGCCGAACTGTACGGCGCCACGCTCGACCTGCTCCGGGAAGTCGGCTACGAGGCACTCACCATGGACGCCGTCGCCGCCCGTACGAAGTCCAGCAAGGCCACGCTCTACCGCCAGTGGGGCGGCAAGGCCGAACTGGTCGTCAGGGCCATGCGGCACTTCAAGCCGGGTGGCGCCATCGCCGATGTCGACACCGGGTCCCTGCGCGGCGACTTCCACGACCTGCTGCTCCGCGAGGACGACTGCGCCATGGAACAGAGCTCCGCGCTGATGCGGGCTCTGGGCATGGCGATCCACGGCAACCCGGATCTCCTCCAGGCGTTCCGGGAACTGCTCGTCGAGCCGGAGATGGTGGAGTTCCGCAAGGTGATGCAGCGTGCCGTCGACCGTGGGGAAGTCAGCGCGGACAACCCGGCGGCCGACTATGTGCTGCACATGATGATCGGCGGCTTCGTGGCCCGCACGCTCATCGACGAAAGGCCACCGACCCAGGCCTACCTGCGTGACTACATCGACGCCGTGGTGCTCCCCGCCCTCGGCGTGCCGGTTCCGTAGGACAGCCCGTCTCCGACCAGCCGAACCAGCCCTCTGAACACCCCCACTTGCACCTGACGCGACCGCTCTCGTCGTCGGGCTGATCACCCCTGCGCCCCAACAGGCCGATCAACCCTGCCCTGTTGCTGTTAAACGACCTGACCGGGAGTACGCCCTCGTGGCCACGTTCCTCTACAAACTCGGCCGGCTCGCCTTCAGGCGACGGCATTTCGTCGCCCTGATCTGGGTGGCGCTGCTGACGCTCGCGGGAGTCGGCGCGGCCAGCGCGCCCGCCGCGGGCACCACTTCCTTCTCCATTCCCGGTACGGAGGCCCAGAAGGCCTTCGACCTGCTGGAACAACGCTTCCCCGGTGCCAGCGCCGACGGAGCGACCGGGCGCATGGTCTTCAAGGCGCCCGAAGGCCAGAAGATGACGGACGCCGACAACAAGGCGACCGTCGCGAAGGCCGTCAAGGGACTGGGCGACGGCTCCGAAGTCGTCTCCGTCACCGACCCGTTCACCACGAACGCCGTGAGCCAGGACGGAACGGTCGCCTACACGTCGGTGAAGTACAAGCTTCCCGGCATGGAGCTCTCGGACTCGACCAAGGACGCCCTGGAGGCCGCCGGGGACGATGCCCGGGCCACCGGGCTGACCGTCGACGTCGGGGGTGACGCGCTCCAGGCCGCGTCCGAGCCGGCGGTGATCGGAGAGATCATCGGCATGGCCATCGCCGCCGTCGTCCTCGTCGTCACCCTGGGGTCACTGGTCGCGGCCGGACTGCCGCTGCTGACGGCGATCGTCGGCGTCGGTATCGGCGTCTCCACCATCACCGCCCTCGCCAACGCGCTCGACCTCGGCGACACCACGTCGACGCTCGCGCTGATGCTCGGTCTCGCGGTCGGTATCGACTACGCGCTGTTCATCGTCTCCCGCTACCGGAGCGAGCTGGCCGACGGGCGCGAGCGTGAGGAGGCGGTCGGTCGCGCCACCGGCACCGCCGGCTCGGCGGTGGTCTTCGCGGGCCTCACGGTCGTGATCGCCCTCGCGGGCCTCGCGGTCGTCAACGTCCCGATGCTGACCAAGATGGGCCTCGCGGCGGCGGGCACGGTCGTGATCGCCGTACTCATCGCGCTGACCATGATCCCGGCGCTGCTCGGGTACGCGGGCCGGAAGGTCCAGCCGGCCGGCGAGAAGAAGAGCAAGAAGAGCAAGAAGAGCAAGAACGACGAGCAGAGCGAGGGGCTCGCCGACGACAAGGGCGACACGTCCGAGAAGCAGGCCAGGCCCAACATGGGCACCCGCTGGGCGCGCTTCGTCATCCGCCGTCCGGTCGCCGTGCTGCTGTTCGGTGTGGTCGGTCTGGGCGCGATCGCGGTGCCGGCCACCCAGCTGGAGCTCGGTCTGCCCGACGACGGCTCGCAGCCGACGTCCACGACCCAGCGCAGGGCGTACGACCTGCTGTCGGAGGGCTTCGGCCCCGGCTTCAACGGCCCGCTGGTGATCGTGGTCGACGCCAAGGGCAGCGACGACCCGACGGCCGCCTTCGGTGACGTGGCCGACGGGATCAAGGGCCTCAAGGACGTCGTGACGGTCACCCCGCCGGCGCCCAACAAGGCCGGTGACACCGCGACGATCACCGTGATCCCGGGCTCCAAGCCGTCCTCGATCCAGACCGAGGACCTGGTCCACGCCATCCGTGACAAGGGCGCCGACGTCAAGGCCGACACCGGCGCGACGGTACTGGTCACCGGCACCACCGCGATGAACATCGACTTCTCGCAGAAGCTCAACGACGCCCTGATCCCGTATCTGGGTCTGGTGGTGGGCCTGGCCTTCCTCCTCCTGATCCTGGTCTTCCGCTCGATCCTGGTCCCGTTGAAGGCGGCCCTCGGCTTCCTGCTCAGCGTGCTCGCCGCGCTCGGTGCCGTGGTCGCGGTCTTCCAGTGGGGCTGGCTCGCCGGTCTGATCGGCGTCGAGGAGACCGGCCCGGTCATGTCGATGATGCCGATCTTCATGGTCGGCGTGGTCTTCGGTCTCGCGATGGACTACGAGGTGTTCCTCGTGACCCGGATGCGGGAGGCGTACGTCCACGGCGAGGCGCCGGACGAGGCCATAGTGACCGGCTTCAAGCACAGCGCCCGGGTCGTGGTCGCCGCCGCGATCATCATGATGGCCGTCTTCGGCGGCTTCGTCGGCGCCAGCGACTCGATGATCAAGATGATCGGCTTCGGCCTGGCGATCGCGGTCTTCTTCGACGCGTTCGTGGTCCGCATGGCGATCGTCCCGGCGGTACTGGCCCTGCTGGGCGCGAAGGCCTGGTGGCTCCCGAAGTGGCTGGACCGCGCACTCCCCAACGTGGACGTGGAGGGCGAGGGGCTGCGCGCCCTGGACGACGACCGTCCCAAGGACGAGGACCGGGAACTCGTACGGGTCTGAGGCGGTCGCGAGCAAGGCAGCAAGGTGAGGAGGGGCACCCCGCGGTGTGGCGGGGTGCCCCTCCGGCACTCCGCACCTCACCCCTGACTCTCGTCCCGCCCCCGGAATTCGTTCGTGACGCATCTGTCCGCCAGCTAACGTGCCGGGCATGACCACGTCTTCCCGTTTCGCCGGGGCCCTCGATGAGCTGGGCCTCGGTGAACTCCACTCCCGTGTCCGCCGGTTCCCGGACGAGACCCGTACCGCCGCCGAGGCCGCCGCCGCGATCGGTTGTGAGCTGAGCCAGATCTGCAAGTCGCTGATCTTCTCCGCCGACGGCGTCCCGGTCCTCGTCCTCATGGACGGCGCCTCCCGCGTCGACGTCGAGCTCGTCCGGCGCGAACTCTGCGCCGCGAAGGTCACCCGCGCCAAAGTGGACGTCGTACGGGAGACCACCGGGTACGCCATCGGGGGCGTGCCGCCCTTCGGGCACAAGACCAGGACCCGTGTCCTCGCGGACCGTTCGCTTCTGGAGCACGACGTCGTCTGGGCCGCCGCCGGTACCCCGTACACCGTGTTCCCCATGGAACCGAAGGCTCTGATCGCGCATGCCGGCGCCACCCTCGTGGACGTGCGGGAGTCGGCGTCCTCGTGACGCCGGTCGTCACCGCCGCCGTACTGCTCGCCGCCGTCACGCACGCCTGCTGGAACGCGCTCGCGCACCGCATCACCGACAAGCTGGTGGGGTTCACGCTCATCGCCGGCGGGGGCACGGTGATCGGGCTGGCCGCCGTGCCGTTCCTTCCGCTCCCCGCTGCCGAAGCGTGGCCGTATCTCGTCGCGTCGGCTTTCATCCACGTCGCCTACTACGTGCTGCTCATGCGGTCGTTCCGGCTCGGTGACTTCGGGCAGGCGTATCCGATCGCGCGCGGTACCGCGCCCCTGGCCGTCACCGTGCTCGCCGCCGTGTTCGCGCACGAGGTGCCCGACGGATGGGCGGCGGCCGGAATCGCCGTGTCCTGTGCGGGACTTACCGGGGTCGCGCTGTGGGGGCTGCGCGGGCGTCGGCCCAACTGGGCTGCGATCTGGGCTGCGTTGGCGACCGGGCTGTCCATCGCCGCGTACACCGTCGTCGACGGGCTGGGCGTACGGGCCTCGGGTTCCGCGCTCGCCTACATCGCCTGGCTGATGGCCCTGGAGGGCATCGCCATCCCCGTCTACGCGTTGTACCGGTGGCGGGGCCAGTTCCTCGCGACGGTGCGGCCCTTCGCGGCCGTCGGGCTGCTCGGGGCCGCGTTGTCCGTGGCGGCGTACGGGCTGGTGCTGTGGGCGCAGACGCGGGCGGAACTCGCACCCGTCGCGGCGTTGCGGGAATCGTCGATCATCGTCGGCGCGGCCATCGGCGCCGTGTTCTTCAAGGAGCGGTTCGGGGCGCCGAGGGTGGCTGCGGCCGGGCTGCTCGTCATCGGGATCGGGCTGATGCTGCACGCCGGGTAGGGAGACCCGCGAACCCCGCGGTCACGCCGGCGCCGCGTAGCAGCGGACCTTCACCCGCTGCCCCGGGCCCCACTCCTGCTCGACCTCCGCCGCCAGCAGCGTCCAGCCCAGGCGCTCGTACAGGGCCGCCGCCGCGACGGCGGTACGTTCGAACACGGCCGTCCCATCGGCCGGGCCGCCCGCACGAGTGCCGTACTCAGGAGGTACGGGTACTGATCTCACTGGATGTCACGCAATACGCGCCGCACAGTCCACCAGATCACACATCGCGCTGGGCCCAGTTCGAACCTTGTGACAGGGACTCGGCAACTGCTTCACTGTGGCGACCTACGGGCCGTGCGGCGGCATTTCGCAGTCTCCGCTGCCCGTCATCCAGGAAGCGTGAGGCATGAACGATTCAGCGCTGATCACGACCGGCTTGCCCGTCGCGCTCACCATCATCATGTTCGGCCTCGGGCTCTCGCTCACCACTGCCGACTTCAGGCGCGTGGCCCGTTCCCCGAAAGCGGTCGCTTTCGCCCTGACCGTGCAGATAGTGGTGCTACCGCTGCTCGCCTTCGGTCTGGTCGAAATGTTCGACGTGGACCCGCTGCTCGCAGTGGGCGTGATGCTGCTGGCCGCGTCCCCGGGTGGCACCACCGCCAATCTCTTCAGCCACCTGTTCCGCGGGGATGTGGCGTTCAACGTCACCCTCACTGCGATCAATTCCGTGCTCGCAGCCGTCACCATCCCCCTCATCACCAACCTGGCCATCAGTCACTTCGATGCCGAGGGCGACCTGGGACTGCAGTTCGGCAAAGTGTTGCAGGTGATCGCCATCGTGCTCATCCCGGTCGGGCTCGGCATGCTCGTCCGGAAACGCTCCGCGGACTTCGCCGCCCGAGCGGACCGTCCGGTCCGTGTCTTCTCCATCGTCATCCTGGTCGCGGTGTCCCTGGGGGCGCTGCTGGGAGAGCGGGAGAACCTTGCGGACTACCTTCGCCAGGTCGGCCTGGTCACCGGCATCTTCTGTCTGGCGAGCCTCGGTATCGGCTACGGCGGTGCCAGGGCCCTTCGCCTGAATGAGCCTCAGGCTGTCGCCAGCGCCATGGAGGTGGGGATTCACAACACCACTTTGGCCCTCACCATCGCACTGAGCGTCCTCGACAGCACCGCGGTGGCGGTTCCCAGTGCTGTCTACTCGGTTCTCATGTACGTACTGGCGACGGCCTTCGGCTACGCCATCACCCGGAATCGCTCGGGAATCCCTCGACGGCGGGCTGAGCCCGTGAGGGCGACGGGGGCCGGAGACGCTCAGGCACTCGACCCGTCCGACTCCGCCGGCTGAACCTCGCCGGCCGCCGCGCGGACGCAGTCACGAGGTTCAGCTTCATGACCTGCTCTGCGAGTTCGACTCGACTCGAAAGGTGCGGATACGGAACGGGACGGTGTTCGCGGCGCTGCTGTCTGTCGTACCTGTCGTACCTGTCGTACCTGTCATCCGGGCATGAAAGCACGGACGCCGGACAGGTCGTGGAGGCGCATGCTGTTGCGGTCGGTCACCGAGCGGCCGAGGGCGTGATGCGGCCACAGGCCTCCCGCCGTGAGGCGGCTGCGCTCGACCCAGGCGCGGGCCGGAACGCTGCTGTTCTTGTAGTAGTTGAGGGCGTAGCCGCCGGTGTGGATCCGGAGGAGGCAGAAGCCGCCCGGGTAGTCCTTGACCGCGCTGACCTCCTGCTGGGTCACGTGCGGGGCACTGGTCAGGACCGTGCGCTTGTTGCGGTGGGTGTGGCCCGCGTGGTGAAGAAAGACACCGGGGGAGGCCGAGTAGGAGTCGACGATCTCCCTCGCCTGGGCGCGGTCCAGGCGCTGACCTCGGCCCATCGGGAAGACCGAGTCCCGTGTGGTCAGCGGGTGGTGGCCGAAGACGATGGTCGGCTGGTCCCGGTCTGTCCTCAACTGGGCCCTGAACCAAGCCAGTTGCTCTGTGCTCAGGCCGCCCGAGTCCCCGCCGTTGCCGTTCTTCTCGTAGGTGTCCAGGCCGATCAGACGCAGGCCGCCCAGGTCGCGCGCGAAGTAACCGGGGCCGTCGGCGCCGCCCAGGAAGCCGTCGCGGAAGGAGTCGTCGGGGTGTCTCGGGCGGTCGTGGTTGCCCCGTACGACGAAGTAGTCCCGTCCGTGGGTGCCGAAGCCGTCCAGGATGCGGCGGGCCTCTGCCAGGTCCTGCGGTGCGCCGGCCGCCGAGATGTCCCCGGCGGCGAGCAGTACGTCCGCCCCGCGCCGGTGGGCCTCCTCGACCATCGCCCGGCTCATGATCTCCGGGTACGGGTCCAGGCCGGGCGGCTGCGAGACGCCGCGCAGCATCGGTACGCCGGCCACCCGGCCCGCCGTGGTCTCGCCGAGGTGCAGGTCGTTGCAGAGCGCGATGGAGAGGAGGTGGCGGCCGGGAGGCGGCTGGGGGGTCGTGAAGGAGTACGGGCCGCCGTGCGAGCCCAGGCCGTGCAGCGAGGTGCCCACGGCGTTGCCTCGGACCAGGTGCAGGGGCGTCGGTGTGGCCGCCCGGCCGCGCGAACGGGCCTGGTAGTAGTACGTCTGACCCGGTTCCAGATCCGTCAGCTCGACGTGGTGGTGGGCGGTCGGGTGGTCCTCCGACGCCGTGCGGTTGAGGTGGGCCGGGTGGGTGCCGTACACGACCTCGCCCTCGGTGACCGCGGGGACCAGGTGGCCGAAACCGTCGTCGGTGCCGGGCACGGCCGTGTACCAGGTGATGACGGCGCGGTCCTCGGTGAGCGTGACCAGCTCCAGGTTGAGGGCGGTCACGACGTCGGAGCGGGTGAGACGTTCCCGGCGCGCGGCGAGCGCGGAGCGGAGTACCGCGGGCGTGAGGAGCGCGCCGGAGCGGACGAGGTCGCCGGGGGAGGGGAACGCCGCCAGAGCGGCGAGGGGAGCGGAGAGGCAGCAGCGCATGATCGGAACGTGCCCGTGGCCCGTCAACAACTGCCGTGAAGGCAGAGGCGGCACGAGGAACGGGGCACGACAACAACTCCTTGGCGTCAGCACGGGGTCTTCTGCAGCGTACGGGCGGGGGGAGAGCGGGCGTCCCTCGCACGGGGCGATCGCGACGAACGTCACACAACGGACGCCGCGTGTTTCCGCGGTGCGTGCCACCCCCGGCACACATGCGTGGCGGGGCGGACAGGAGCACCCTGGAATCAGAGGTACCGGAGGTGAACGTCATGACGCACACCGCAGTGGGATGGCATGTCGAGCTGGAGTTCGAGGAGGACGAGCAGCGTACGAGGGCCGCGGCCCTCGTACGGCTCGCGGACGGGAGCGAGGTACGGGCCAACGGGTACGCCAGCCGTCACCGGTCGGACGAGAATCAGCCGCGCGTCGGCGAGGAGATCGCCGGGGCGCGCGCCCTCAACGAACTGGCGATGAAGCTACTGACAAAGGCACACGACGAGATCGACGAGGCGTCGGGGCGTAGGTCGCGCTCGCTGGCGCTCGGATAGTCCGCTCGGTGGGGCGGTGGGGGACGGTACCCGTGGTCCGTCCCCGGCTCCCAGGACTCCGTTGGGAAAGGGACGAACCGTCGAACGAGGTGGTCGCCCCGGTCGCG
>NZ_JAVFVX010000160.1:0-12394 GCF_033441795.1 Streptomyces sp. ADMS
TTGGCGAAGCGGGAGAGGAAGGTGGCCTCCTCCATCGCCGTGTCGCCGCCGCCGACCACCACGATGTCGTGCTCGCGGAAGAAGAAGCCGTCGCAGGTCGCGCAGTACGACACGCCCCGGCCGGAGAGCGCGTCCTCGCCGGGCAGGCCCAGCTTGCGGTGCTGGGAGCCGGTCGCCAGGATGACGGCCTTCGCCCGGTGGACCGTACCCGCGCTGTCGGTGACGGTCTTGACCGTGCCGGTGAGGTCGGCCTCGACGATGTCGTCCGGGACGAGTTCGGCGCCGAAGCGCTCGGCCTGGGCCCGCATGTTGTCCATCAGGTCCGGGCCCATGATGCCGTCGCGGAACCCGGGGAAGTTCTCCACCGCGGTCGTCTGCACCAGTGCGCCGCCGGCCGTGACCGCGCCCTCGAAGACCAGCGGTTCCAGCGAGGCGCGCGCCGTGTAGAGCGCGGCCGTGTAGCCCGCGGGACCCGAGCCGATGATGATGACGTTGCGGATGTCCGTGCTCGTACTCGTGCTCATGCTCATGCCGTGGGCTCCGGCGCGATCTCCTTGATCAGGCCCTCGACGAGCACCTTGATCTCGTCCCGGATCGGACGTACGGCCTCGACGCCCTGGCCCGCCGGGTCCTCCAGCTGCCAGTCCAGGTACCGCTTGCCGGGGAAGACGGGGCAGGTGTCGCCGCAGCCCATGGTGATGCAGACGTCGGACTCCTTGACCGCGTCCACGGTGAGCATCTTCGGCACCTCGGCGGAGATGTCGATGCCGACCTCGGCCATGGCCTCGACGGCGGCCGGGTTCACGCCTGCGCCCGGGTTGGAGCCGGCGGAGCGGACCTCGACGCGGTCCCCGGCAAGGTGGGTCAGCCACGCGGCGGCCATCTGGGAACGGCCGGCGTTGTGGACACAGACGAAGAGCACGGAGGGCTTGTCGGACATCAGAGGTCTCTCTTGTCTCACGACGGCATCAGGTGCGAATGAACTCAGCACCCGGTGGTGTCAGCCACCACTGATGTGACAGTATCAGTCCATGATGACGTCAGTCGACACTGATCTGATGCGGGTTCTCGCCGACCCGCTCCGCCTCCAGATCGTCACCCTCCTCGCCGGGGAAACGCTCTGCTCCACGCACCTGGTCGAGGAGACCGGCGCGAAGCAGACCAACCTCTCCAACCACCTGAGAGTGCTGCGCGAGGCCGGGGTGGTCGAGACGGAACCGTGCGGCCGGTACACGTACTACAAGCTGCGCCCCGACGTCATCGCCCTGCTCGCCGGCCAGTTCGCCGACCTGGCCGAGTCCGCTCGCAACGCCGCCGAAAACAAGAGGGCCTGCCCGTGACCCCCACCGAAGCAGCCGCGACCGCCGAGGAGCCCTCGGTCGTCGCGAAGCTGTCGACGCTCGACCGTTTCCTCGCCGTCTGGATCCTGCTCGCCATGGCCCTCGGTCTGGGCCTCGGCCGCGCCATCCCCGGCCTGAACGACGCCCTCGCCAAGGTCGAGATCGGCGGCATCTCCCTGCCGATCGCCGTCGGCCTGCTGATCATGATGTACCCGGTCCTGGCGAAGGTCCGCTACGACAAGCTCGACGCCGTCACCGGCGACAAGAAGCTCATGGTCTCGTCGCTGGTCATCAACTGGATCGTCGGCCCGGCCGTCATGTTCGCGCTGGCCTGGATCTTCCTTCCGGACCTGCCCGAGTACCGCACCGGCCTGATCATCGTCGGCCTGGCCCGCTGCATCGCCATGGTCATCATCTGGAACGACCTGGCCTGCGGCGACCGTGAGGCCGCGGCGGTTCTCGTCGCCCTCAACTCGGTCTTCCAGGTCATCGCGTTCGGCCTGCTGGGCTGGCTCTACCTCGACCTGCTGCCGGGCTGGCTCGGCCTGGGTGACGGCGAGCACCTCGACATCTCCATGTGGAAGATCGCCCTGAACGTGGTCATCTTCCTCGGCGTTCCGCTGCTGGCCGGGTTCCTCACCCGCCGTATCGGCGAGCGGAAGCTGGGCCGCGAGCGGTACGAGGACGGCTTCCTCCCGAAGATCGGCCCGTGGGCCCTGTACGGCCTGCTCTTCACGATCGTCATCCTCTTCGCCCTCCAGGGGAAGACGATCACCTCGCAGCCGCTCGACGTGGCACGCATCGCGCTGCCGCTGCTGGTGTACTTCGCGATCATGTGGTTCGGTACCTTCGTCCTCGGCAAGGTCATCGGCCTGGCCTACGACCGCACGGCGACCCTCGCCTTCACCGCGGCCGGCAACAACTTCGAGCTGGCCATCGCGGTCGCCATCGCCACCTTCGGCGTCACCTCCGGCCAGGCACTGTCCGGCGTCGTCGGCCCGCTCATCGAGGTCCCGGTCCTGGTCGCGCTCGTCTACGTGTCGCTGGCCTGGCGGCGGAGGTTCAGCGCCGCCCAGCAGGTCACACCGGCACGCCTGGACGGTTGATGCACCGCCTGGACAGCTACAGCGGTGGACGGCGGACACCGGCGACCGGTGTCCGCCGCCGCCGCGGGGCCGCCGCCCGCGCCCAGCACGTCCGGACGGAGCACCAGACCCTGACCCGCACCAAGCCGATCAACCCAGCGATCACCATCGACCCGCCCCTACGACGACTGCCGTGCCCGACCAGCCCGGCCGCCCACCAGACTCACGCCGCCCGCGCCCCCCAGGCTGCCGACACCGCCCGGACGCCGTGAGCGGCGGCGGGGGTACGCAGGTGGTGGTGGTCGGCGGTGGCCAGGCCGGACTCGCCACCGGCTACCACCTGCGCCGCCTCGGCCTGGACTTCGTCATCCTCGACGCCCAGTCCACGCCGGGCGGCGCCTGGCAGCACGCCTGGGACTCCCTGCACCTGTTCTCCCCGGCCGCGTACTCCTCCCTGCCGGGTCGTCCGATGCCGGTGCAGGCGGGGCAGACGTACCCGGACGCGGGCCATGTGGTCGGCTACCTGACCGAGTACGAGCGGCGGTACGACCTTCCGGTGCACCGTCCCGTACGCGTCGCCGGGGTCCACCGTGACGGCGAGTTCCTGCGGGTCGAGACGGACTCGGGCCTCTGGCGAACCCGGGCCGTCATCAGCGCCACCGGCACCTGGTGGCGCCCCTTCCTCCCTGCCGTCCCCGGCCGGGAGGACTTCTCCGGGCGGCAACTGCACACCGTCGAGTACCGCAGCCCGCGCGACTTCGCCGGACACCGCGTCGTCGTGGTCGGCGGCGGCAACTCCGGTGCCCAGATCGCCGCCGACCTGGCCTACGACACGGTGCTGACCTGGGTCACCCAGCGCCCGCCCCGCTTCCTCGCCGACGACATCGACGGCCGGGCGCTCTTCGACGCGGCCACCGCCCGCCGCCGCGCCCTCGAAGCGGGCCGCACCGACACAGGAGGCGTCGCATCCCTGGGCGACATCGTCGCCGTACCGCCCGTACGGGAGGCCCGGGACGCCGGACGGCTGAAGGCGGCACCCATGTTCGTACGCCTCGACCGCGACGGAGTCCTCTGGGCCGACGGCACGCGGGCGCCGGCCGACGCGATCATCTGGTGCACCGGCTTCCGCCCGGCACTCTCCCACCTGGCGCCGCTGGGACTGCGCGGGGTTCGCGGCCACATCGCCACCGAGGGGACGCGGGCCGTGGACGAGCCGCGCGTGCACCTGCTCGGCTACGGCGACTGGACCGGCCCCGCCTCCGCCACCCTCATCGGCGTCGGGCGCCCTGCCCGCGAAGCCGCCCGCGACATCGCCGGCCTGCTCGCGTAGGACGCGGCCGCCCGAGGATCCCCGGTCCCGGTGGCAGCGGTCCGTGTGCCGGGCAGTCCGCCGGAACGGCACCGCGTCTTCAGGCAGAGCGGACGGTCACGTCGGCAGCTGTACGGGGGCGGAGGCCTTCACGGTCCGGACCGTCGCCGGTGCGATGGTCAGCAGCCTGCCCATCGCGGCCAGCACGGACGGCTCGACCCGGTAGTAGACCCAGGTGCCGCGCCGCTCGGAGGTGAGCAGCCCGGCCTCCTTCAGCTTCTTCAGGTGATGGGACACGGTCGGCTGCGAGACGCCCACGTCGGAGATGTCGCACACGCACGCCTCGCCGCCCTCGCGCGAGGCCACTGCGGAGAACAACCGGAGTCGCACCGGATCGCCGAGCGCCTTGAACATCAGTGCGGCCGTCTCCGCCTCCTGCGCCGTGAACGGGCGCTCGGTGAGCGGTGGGCAGCACGGCACCCCGGTTGTCATCCCCGCACCCAGAGCCGACCCTTGTACGGAGGCCCCGGTACGCAGCACCCTCATCCGGGGCCCCTCTGTACGGAGGTCGCGTCACCATGCCCGCCGATGCGAAGTCACCGGAGAACCTGCGCAGCAACCGCGCCGCCCTCACCCACAAGGTCGGCTACGCCCTGCGCAACCCCGACCGCGTCGCCCCGTACCTCCGGCGCGCCGGCCGGGACGCCTGGCTGCGCCTGCGCCACCGCGACCACGTCGGCTACTACCGGGCCGTGATGGCCTCGGACACCCGGCGGGACCCGGAGGCCGCGGTAGGCAGCCGGAGCCACGACCGGTGGCTGGCGCTCGGGCAGATGCAGTTCGACTACCTCGTCGAACACGGGCTGCGCCCCGAGCACCACATGCTCGACATCGGCTGCGGCAATCTGCGCGGCGGCTGGCGCTTCATCGAGCACCTCGACACCGGCCACTACTACGGCATCGACATCTCGCCCGACATCCTGGTGGCCGCCAAGACGACCCTCACGAAGCGCGGTCTCCAGGCCAAACTGCCGCATCTCACCATCACCGGCGACCTCACCCTGGACTTCCTGCCCAGCGACCACTTCGACGTCGTCCACGCGCACAGCGTCTTCTCCCACTCGCCGCCGGAGGTCATCGAGGAGTGCCTCAGCCATGTCGGCCGCGTACTGACCGGCACCGGGTTCTTCGACTTCACCTTCGACCGCACCGAGGGCATGGAACACCAGGTGCTGCGCGAGGACTTCTACTACCGCACGGAGACTCTCCTCGCCCTTGCCCGTCGGCACGGCCTGCACGCCCGTTTCATGGAGGACTGGGAGAAGCGCCCGCACGGCCAGTCGAAGATACGGGTCAGCCGGGCCCCCCTGCCCCCGCCAGAGAGTCGATGACGGCGCCATCCACGCACAAAGGGGAGCGAACCAGCCGATCCGCGCTGCGAGCAGAGCGCCGCACCCCTCCTCCGGCCGGTGACGATGGCGTGGCGCGGGACACGCTCGGCCGACCGGGAGAGGGCGCATGGGAGAGGGCGCATGGACAAGCAGGTCACGTGCGGGGCGACCAGCACCACGACCGCGGCAGGCGGTGCCGGAATCCGGCGATGGTCGGCTACTCCCGCTGCCGGCCGTCATGGGCCCGTCGGCTCGCCTCCTGCGCGACCTCCGGTGCCCGGGGAATCTCACCGCGGGGAGCGCAGACAGCGGGCGAGCTGGGCGCGGGCCCGGCGCTGCAGCTCGGGAGTCATCAACTCCTAGGCGGTGCGCACCAGTTCCGCCGCCGTGGACACCGGGGCCGTGGTCACGGCAGCGGCCGCCCGCTCACTGAGTGTCGCCGACCCCACCGCGTACGCCGCGATCTACGGCGGCAGGGGCAACGACGTTCTGATCGGCACCGGTTGGAACGTGCTCTACGGCCAGGACGGCAACGACCGCCTCGTCGGCGGGGGCGGGATATGGGGCCTCGGAGCGCTCGGCGGCGCCGGGAACGACGTCCTCATCGGCGACGCCGGCGAGAACGGGGACGAGAACATCCTGAGCGGCGGGGACGGCAACGACGTCGCGTACGGAAGGTCGGGCGACGACCTCATCTACGGCGGCAGGGGCAACGACCGCCTGTACGGCGAGAAGGGCAACGACAGGATGTCCGGCAACAGCGGCAATGACGTCCTGCACGGCGGCCCGGGCAAGGACATCCTCTCGGGCGGCCCGGGAGCGGACAAGGTGTACCAGAACTAGGACGCGCCGCAGCGCACCGTAAGGGGCGCGGGGCTGTGAACATCTGCGGCTCCGCCGCGTGGGCACGACCAGCCCCACCGGCCCGCAGGGGCCCGGACACCCGGCAGAGGGCTCAGTTCAGATCACCGAGCCCTCTCAGCTCCGGAAAGTCGTCGAACTCCCCAGCGTTCAGAAACATCAGCTCCAACGCGTCCTCCGCCCCCTCGCTCCGCCGATCCGCCGGAGGCTGAAGCGCCTGTTCCGTCCAGATGCACTTGCCGGTCGGGGTGTACCGCGTCCCCCACCGCTGGGACAGCGCGGTGATCAGCTGCAGCCCCCGTCCGCCCTCGTCCGTGTCCGTCGCCCGGCGGATACGGGGCATCGTCAGGCTGCCGTCGAAGACCTCGCAGATCAGCTCGGCGCCGTGCAGCAGGCGGAGTCGCAGAGGGCCCTTGGCGTGGCGTACGACGTTGCCGACCAGCTCGCTGGCCAGGAGTTCCGTGGTCGGTGTGAGGTCGTCCAGGCCCCAGAGGGCGAGCTGTTCGCGGACATGGCGGCGGGCCTGTCCTGCCGCTCTCGGGTCCTCGGGCAGCGGCCAGGAGGCGACCCGGTCTCCGGTCAGGGCGTGCAGTCGGGCGACGAGGAGTGCCGCGTCGTCCGCGCTCGGGTGCTCGGCGGGCAGCAGTCCGGCGGTGAGCGTGTCGCAGAGGTGTTCGAGATCCGCCTGCTCGCCGGCCTCGTACGCCCCTTTTAACAGGCGGGCGAGTTGCCGCATGCCCTCGTCGATCTCCCGCTTCGACGACTCCACCAGACCGTCCGTGTACAGCACCAGCAGGCTGCCCTCGGGAACCTGCAACTCAACGGTCTCGAAGGGGGGTTCGGCCGCACCGAGGGGCGGGTCGGCGGTGAGGTCCGGGAAGTACACCGTGCCGTCGGGGTGGACGACCGCCGGCGGGGGATGCCCGGCGCGGACTATGGAGCAGGTCTGGGTGATGGAGTCGTAGAGGGCGTACAGGCAGGTGACGTACGACTCCTCGCCCATGTTGCCGACGATGTCGTTGAGGTGGCTCATGATCTCGTCGGGGGGCAGTTCGAGGTCGGCGAGGGTGTGGACGGCGGTGCGCAGCCGGCCCATGGTCGCCGCCTGGGGCAGGCCGTGGCCCATGACGTCCCCGACGACGAGGGCGACCTGGCCGCCGGAGAGCGGGATGATGTCGTACCAGTCGCCGCCGACGTCCATGCCCTGCGCGGCGGGGAGGTAGCGGGCGGCGGCCGTGCAGGCGGGCAGGTCGGGCAACTCGCGTGGCAGCAGGCCGCGTTGGAGTTCGCGGGCGCGCCGGTACTCGGCGTCGTACAGGCGAGCCCGGTCCAGGGCCTGGGCGACGAGGGCGCAGATGGTGGCGAGGAGGGTGCGTTCCTCGTCGGTGAGGCGGCGCGGGCGGTCGAAGCTGACCACGCAGACCCCGAAGGTCTTGCCGGACGCGGTCAACGGCAGGAACGCCCAGGCCTGCTGGCCGTCGCGCTCGGGCAGGTCGGCCAGGTGGGGATAGCGGGCGGCGAACACCTCCGGGGACGACAGGAACACGGGGGTCCCGGTCAAGATCGCGTCGTGACAGGGCCAGTCGGGCGTCAGCGGCCGGTTGCCGATCTCGGCGAGGAAGTCCTCCGGGTAGCCGATGGCCCCGACGGTGTACAGGCGGTCGTCCTCGATGGTCTGGACGACGAGTCCGGCGGCGGCGAACGGCGGCAGTACACGCCGGGCGACGGCGTCGACGACGTCCCGCGAGGTCGTCGCCTTGGCGAGGGCGGCGGTCAACTCAGCTATCCGGGCGGCGCGTTCGGAGGCGGCGCGCTCGGCGGCCTTGCGTTCCTCCTCGTGCCGGCGCTTCTCTGTGACGTCCTGGAGGTAGAGGGTGCGGCCGTCGGGGCCGGGGACCAGTCGCAGGTGGTGGCGGCGACCGGTGCCGGGCACGCGTATGTCGAAGCCGGCGGGCTTGTCCTCGGCGGCGGCCTTCCGGCAGCGCTGCTCCAGCCCGGGCAGCTCCCGCACGGTCGGCAGGTCCCACAGGAGGCGCCCGAACAGTTCCTCCTCGGAGAGGCCGAGGGTGCGTTCGGCCTCCAGGTTGGCGAAGGTGATCCGCCAGCGGTCGTCGACCGCGACGAACCCGTCGCTCATGTGGCGCAGGGCGCGGCCGAGCGCGTCGCGGACGGTCCGCGACTCGTTGCTGTCCCAGCCCATGCCGATCATCCGCAGGGGCTCGCCGTTCTCGTCGTACGTGGCCCGGCCGCGCGCCTGGTGCCAGCCGTACGTCCCGTCCAGGCCCCGTACGCGGTACTCGGCCTCGAACACGGAGTGGCCGCGGATCGCCTGGTCGACGAGGGCCAGGGTCGGCCCGAGATCGTCGGGGTGGACGCAGCGCATCCAGTTCTCGACGCGGGCCGTGTACTCCTCGGGCCGGGTGCCGTACAACTCCATCGCGGCTTCGTCCCAGATCAGTTCACCGTTGGCGATGTGCCAGTCCCATGACCCGACCCGGACCTCCTTCAGCGCCTGCCGCAGCCGGTCGCCGCTCATCTCCGAGTGCACGGGACCGGCCGGCAGGGGCGCCTGGACCATGCGTTCCTCGGTCCAGGCGACGACGGCCCGCAGGAACTGCCAGTGGGCGGGCGTCGGTTCACCCCGGTCACCGGTGATGACGGTGAGGGCGCCGATGCTGCGCTCCGCGCGGATCACGGGCACTGCGGCGAGTCCGCTGCCGGGCAGCGGCGAGTGCGACGGGCAGACGGGGACTCCGAGGTCGGCCGCCTCGCCTGGTATCCACACCCCGCGGCCCTCGCGACCGGCCTCGTACAGGGCGCGGGCGGGGGCCAGCGGGCCCTCCTGGTCGATGATCTCCCAGGGGCCGGTGAGAGCCGTGGGCAGACCGGTGGCCGACACCAGCCGCAGGGCCGACATGGGGCCCCGGAGATGAATCGTTCCCCCGAGCGCTCCCAGCTCCGCCACCGCATGCTGGAGAGCCAGCCGGAAGACCTCGCTCTCCGCGACACCGGGGTCCACCGAGCCGAGCAGTGCCAGCCGTGCGTTCATGTTTGAAGTTTTACCGTTCCAATGGCACCTGAAGCGAGGCTTTGCAGGAATCTCACGTTCACCTCTGGCCACCTCCACCGGCCGTTCCGGGCGTCAACCACCTTGATTTCAGGGCTGGTTAGGTGACATACCGCCGTCATAGCGACGATGTAGCGTGCCGTTGGCGGACAGTTGAGATTTGAACGTAACTGACTGTCGAGGACTTCACACCTGAGGATCTGAGGAGTGGCATGGACATCGGCGTTTTCATCCCCATAGGCAACAACGGCTGGCTGATCTCGAAGAGTTCACCGCAGTACATGCCGAGCTTCGACCTCAACAAGGCGATCGTGCGGAAGGCGGAGGCCCATGACCTCGACTTCGCCCTCTCGATGATCAAACTGAAGGGGTTCGGCGGCGAAACGGAGTTCTGGGACCACAACCTGGAGTCGTTCACGCTGATGGCGGGCCTGGCGGCGGTCACCGACCGCATCAAGCTCTACGCCTCGGCGCCGATCCTGGCCCTGCCCCCCGCGATCGTCGCGCGCATGGCGGTCACGGTCGACTCGATCGCCCCCGGCCGCTTCGGCATCAACATCGTGACGGGCTGGGCCCCCGGCGAGTACTCCCAGATGGGCCTGTGGCCCGGCGACGACCACTTCGGGAACCGCTACGCGCGAGCCGTCGAGTACGTCACCGTGATGAAGGACCTGTGGCGCGACGGCGTCAGCAACTTCAAGGGCGAGTTCTACGAGATGGACGACTGCGTCCTCTCCCCGCGCCCGGCGAACGGCCACATCGACATCGTCGCGGCCGGCCAGAGCGGCACCGGCATGAAGTTCGCCGCGGAGCACACGGAGTACAACTTCATCCTGGGCAGCGGCGTCAACACCCCGACGGCACTGTCCGGCAGCACGGCGACGCTGGTGGAGGAGGCCGAACGAACGGGACGGGACGTCGGCGCCCTCTCCCTCTTCATGATCATCGCGGCCGGGACCGACGAAGAGGCCCAGGCCAAGTGGCAGGACTATCACGACAACGCCGACCGCGCGGCGCTGGCGTACATGGCCGGCGAGACGGACGCGGACACGACGTCCACGGGTACGTCGACGGCGCGGACGATCGCGCTGCCCGAAGGCGCGGTCAACTTCAACATGGGGACGCTGGTCGGGTCGTACGAGAGCGTGGCGAGGATGCTCGACGAGGTCGCCGGGGTGGCGGGCACGAAGGGCATCATGCTGGTCTTCGACGACTTCCTGGAGGGTCTGGAGAACTTCGGCACGCGTATCCAGCCGCTGATGAAGTGCCGGGCGGGGAGGGGGAGTTCGGCGTGAGTCCGGTTCCGGGCAGCGATGAGGCGGGCGCCGCGGAGAAGGGTTACCAACGCGCCGGTCTGGGCGGGCGGTTGACGCCCGGCACCTCCCCCGCACTCCTCCTCGTGGACCCGGCCCGGGCGTACGTCGACCCGGCCTGCCCCCTCTACGCGGGGGCGAGCGCGGAGGGCGCCGCCGAGGCGATGAGGGGGCTGCTGTCCGCCGCCCGCCGGGCCGGAATCCCGGTGATCGTGACGCGCGTCGTGCTGCGCCCCGACGGCAGCGACGGCGGCGTCTTCTACCGCAAGGTGCCGAGCCTGCGGGCGTTCGTGGAGGGCAGCCCGTACGCCGACTTCATCGAAGGTCTGGCGCCGAGGGAGGCGGAGTTGACGGTGACGAAGCAGTACCCGAGCGCCTTCTTCGGCACCGCGCTGTCCGCGTACCTCACCTCCCACCGCATCGACACCCTCCTCATCGCCGGCCTGACCACCAGCGGCTGCGTACGCGCGACGGCACTCGACGCCATGCAGCACGGGTTCGTTCCGGTGGTGGCCGAGGAGGCGGTGGGGGACCGGGACGCGGGGGTGCACGCGGCGAATCTGTTCGACATCCGGCACAAGATCGGTGAGGTTTGGGGGATGGGGCGGGTGACGGAGTACCTGTCCCGGGGCGGGAATTGACAGGGGGCAAGTCATGGGCGGAGACGGGCAGCCGGGCCCGGTGTTCCTGACTTCCGGTCAGCGGACCAGTACGACGCTGCTGCTCGCGGAGGCGGCGGCCGGACGGGGGATGGAGCTGCGGTCACTGGCCGATGCGTCGGCCCTGACGGGGCTGTCCGGTTCGGGGGACCGGGCGGTGCACTGGTACGGGGGGCCGCTGGCGTACGACCACCGGATAGCCGGTGCGCTCGGCCTCGGGCTGCTGGAACCGTCCGACGGCTGGCTCGCCGGGCTGCCGGAGGAGTTCACGGCACGGCGCGTGGAACTGACAACCCTCGCGCAGGCGTGGCAGGTTCGGCGCCCGGCGTTCGTCAAACCACCGAGCGCCAAGTCATTTCCGGCGGCGGTGTACGCGGACGGCTCGCGGCTTTCCCGTACGGACCGTACGGGGGAGGCCGTGAGCCCGGACACGCCGGTGCTGATCTCGGACATCGTCACGTTCGCCGTCGAGTACCGCCTGTTCGTACTCGACGGGCAGGTGGTGACCGGCAGCCGGTACGCGGTGTACGGCCACCTCGATCCGGCGCCGCTCGACGGGGAGGGGCGGGAGTCGGAGGTCCTCCGGTTCGCGGAGCAACTCCTCACCGCCGAGGGGGACTCCCTGCCGAGCGCGGTCACCGTCGACGTCGGCCTCGTCCAGGATCCCGACCGGGTCGGGAGGGAGCGGTGGGCAGGCGGGCCCGGCGCCTTCCAAAGACAAAGAAACACGGGAGAGAAAGAACCCCACCAAACCCCACCCCTCCCGCCCGTCGGGACGGCCACCGCGGCCCGTACAACCGCCGCCGCGCAAACTCACTCGCCCGAGTGAACATCACCAACTCAGCTGGATTTGTCCCCGGTTGCCTGCCTTACGCTCAGCGCAACAGCACCATCACGCACAGCCACAGACAGCTCCAGATCGCCCCAGACAACCGCGGCCGGCGGACATACGTCGGCCCTCGCCGGGACTGCCATCCCAATGCGAGGGCCTGACCAACAAGGAAGCGAAACCTTCCCGATGGATACGAAAAACCCTAGCGCGCCCCCGTGCGCCCCGTCCCGACCGGCGGGCAAAAATCACCCCCACCGGCGCCCCAATCCGGCGTATCCGGCGTCATCCACGACAACGTCCGCCACACCATCCGCTTCACGGTGATCGGCAACCACCTCGCCCAGCACCCCGAGCTGTCACTGCTCGCGATCGGACTGGGCACCCACATCCAGTCGCTGCAAGCCGGTTCCCCCGTCGACATCAAGAGCCTCGCCAAGAGATTCCCCGAGGGCCCCGACCGCATCGCCACCGCCCTGCGCGACCTGGAAGCCCACGGCTACCTGAGCCGAACCCGCGAACGCGTCCCCGGCGGCCACA
>NZ_JAVFVX010000161.1:0-12303 GCF_033441795.1 Streptomyces sp. ADMS
ACGACGGCGAACCACGCCTGAGACAGCTCGAAGATCATTTACGGGACAGCCCTTAGACACCTCTCTCAACGGCACGGGGACCCTGTCCGTTGCTTATGGTCCCGCCGTCACCCGTCCGGGGGCCACTCTGAAAACCCTCACTGATTCCCTGTCCGTGTACTGAGGTGCGGTTCTCGGTCACGAGTCCTCAAGCCGTTTACTCAACGTCCAACATGCGCAGGAGCTGAGAACACAAGGTCATGGACGTAGGGACCGTGCGGGACAACTCCTCCAAGTCCCCTCGCAGGTCGGCCAACGCCCAGGTGTGGTGATGGATGGTCGTAAGCGCGGTCAATAGCAACTTGCGGGACTGACGGGCAGCTCCCAACGCAGCAAAGTAGACCGTCAGATTTCCCGCCAACATCCCCGCCACAGTGCCGGACCCAGCCAGACCGCTCAGCCGTTCGGTCTCCTTCCTGATCGCTCCGCCCAGATGCAGTTTGCTGTGCCGGACTGAGCCCGTCATGTGCAGCGAGAGGGCGTACTGGTATCGAAACCACGGGAAGTCGGGCGCCTGTGCGTACGCGGCCCTGGCAGGGTGGAGAGACTCTTGCGCTCGGCCCAACTCGCGCAGGGCTGCAGCGAGGGCCACTAGGACATCGCCGCTTGGCTCCGGATAGGGGAAATTCGTCGTGGCGTCTTCCAGCACGGAGAGAGCCTCAGCAAAGTGGCCCATGCGGAGTAGGGCCTGTCCCTGTCGGCGTCTGGGGGCGGGGTACATCGGTGCCAGGTCCGACGCACGGCTGAAGTCCGCGAGCGCCTCTTCCGTGCGCCACAGGTCAAGGAGCAGCATGCCCCGGCGCATCACGGGGTACGGGTCGTCCGGGGCGAGCAGGACGGCGGCGGTCATGTCGGAGACCCCTAGGTCCTCTCGGTCCAACTGCCGGAGCAAGTCCGCGCGCCGGAGGTGCATTTCCATCAGGTCTCGCGCCGGGAGTCCGGACACAGTCAGGGTCCGGGTGGTGACCTCGAGGGCCCGCTCGAGGGCGTTCAGGTCGGTGAGCGCGCCGATGACGAAGAGGGCGGGTTCGGCCAGGGCCACCCTCTGGGGCTGCCCGCCGTCGGCTGCGGCCGTCAGGTAGTGGCCCGCTGTCTCCAACAGGAGAGCCACGGCCGCCGAAGGCGTGACGGCAACCGCGCACTTGGCGTGCTGGAGCAAGGCCACACCTCGGAGCCGGTCCGCCGCATCGTCGTCGCCTGCGCGCAGCGCCCGCGCGGCCTCCTCGAAGTACGCTGCCGCCTCCTCCTTCCTGCCCAGTCGGCTGAGACAGGTTCCCATCTCGATCAAGGCTTCGGCGTATGCAAGAAGCCCCGCCTCGCCGGGGGTACGCGCGCGGACGTCACGAGCTCGGGACGCCGCTTGACGCAGGGTGGCGTCCAGGGTCGGGCCGACACCCAGCTGATGCGCGGTGGCTGCCAGTCCTGCGACCAGCTGGGTTTCGTACGTGTGGGGATCGGCCATGGTGAGGAAGCGCAGAATCTCGGTACGCTGCCACAGGGCCTGGCGCAGCCCTGCCACGTTCGCGCGGGCCGCAGCTGCCCTGCTGTCCTTCTCCTGTTGTTCCAGGGCCCATCGCATCGCACGCTCGAAGCCGGGTGTGAGCAGCGGAGGTGTTTCGGCGGGGGCCGCTTCGGTGCCGGTCATCGGGCGGAGTCCGACCGCCGTCAGTCCGTGCCGCAGGTCGTCCGCGTCACAGACCGGATGCTTCAGCGCCGCCGCCCGCGCCCGGGCGACCGTGAGCGCGTGCTTACTCAGAGGCGTGAGTGGCAGGGGCGTGAGCGGCAGGGGCGCCCTGGGGGACGAAACGCGTGCCGTGTCCAGGGCGGCCACGAGGTGCTCGGGGCCGATGTACGGGTACCCGTCGGCTGCGGCGGCCGCCGCAGCCGTATCCAGCGCATCCATCACGGCGGTGTCCCCGTACGGGACTCGGCCGACACCGTGTTCCGCCTCGGTGCTGGTGCCAGTGCCTGTACTGGATGCGGCCTTCTCAACGGCCCATGACAGGTCGTCGAGATCGACTCCAGGGTGCCCGAGGTCGTGCGCCCGGGACACCGCCATGCGCAGTACACGCTGGCCACTGTTGGTTACCTGCACCAGCTGTCCGGCTGTCATGGCCGCCGGGTGGGCGGTGACGTCCTGGGCGGTGACGTCCTGGGCGGTGACGGCGGCCGAGATTTCGGATAGCCCCAGCAACCCCGCGGGGCCTGAGGACTGTGCCACGCGAGCCGCGTCGATGAGCACGGCCCTGGCGCAGGCGGTGAACGGAAGCGGGTCGGGCAGCCCTCCGGGCCAGTGATCGGGGCCGATGGCCGCCACGTCCTCCACGTACAGCCAGTGGCAGACCCTGACCTGGATCTCTCGTGGATCCACACCGAGGGTGGCGAGCAGCGACGTGGGGGTTCCGGTCTCCTGCCGTAGCAGGGCGGCGAGGAGATGGAGCGGACGAGGCTTTTCCTGACCGCGCCGCTCGGCCTCTTCCACTGCCCTCATCAGGACTTCGAGGGCCGGCCCAGCGAGCGTCGCGCCGACTGTGCTCTGAGGGTTCCGGGCCAGTACGGCGGACGTCGCCCGCCGGACCGCCGTGCGGCCGACGCCGAACGGCTCCAGTAGCGAAGCACAGAGCGGGTCGCCAAGCACTGCCAGCAGCAGATGCTCGGTGCCGACGTGGCCGTGTCCCAATAGGTGGGCTTCAGCGACCGCTGTCAGAAGGGTCCAGGAGCGCCCGCCGATGAGGGCCTCGGCCCTGGGCAGCCAACTCGGTGCCCCGAGCCTGCCCTGCGAGGAGGGGCTGGGGGGAGATGCTTCGGGTCGGCGCGGACCGGGCAGTTGCGGGTCGGTGTACGGGCCCGGGCTGGTAGATCGCGTGAAGGGTTTCGGCAAAACGGTGATCGATGGAGCCGCCTGCGCCCACGGCGCGGACTCGGCCAGCACCGCCCCGATTCTCGCCGCCGTGGACACCGGCGTCACTGGTGGTGACATCGAGGACCCGGCCAGTACTGCCCCGATTCTCGCCGCCGTGGTCGCGGGAGTCACAGCAGGGGCCGAGGGCGTCACCACAGGGGGCACGGGTTTCACAGCCATGGTCGCCGTGGACAAGGGATCTGTCACCGGCGCCGGCACCGGTTTCCGTGCCGGGTCACCCAGCAGCGTCGCCAGCGTGTCCGTGGTCCTGGTGACCCTGGCGTGCATCGCGCCGAACACGCGCGGGGACGCGGCGTTCAGCCGTGTGAATAGGGCTTCCGCTTCGTGTACCGACGTCGGCAGCCGAGCCCGGTCACCGGTCCGCGTCCACCAGGTCAGGTCGTCCGCGGTGCCCGGCTCCGCGTGCAGCGCGGCCCAACCGGCCTGCGCCGCCCGGTCGGCGAAGACGAACGACCGGCTTTCCATCAGGTGCCGGACTGCTGTCCTTGCGTCGCCGGAGCCGTCGGGGTCCAGCGACACCTGGTAAGCGGTAAGTCTCGCGGTGAGCAGCGGGTCTTCGAACGACGGGGCGAGGGCCACCCAGTGCTCGTACTCGTCGCGAAGTGGGCCGGCGACCTTCTCCCCGTTCGCGATCTGGCTCAGCATCTGCCCGCAGACCGTTGCCAGCCACAGCCGTACGGCGCCCCTCCATCGCGGTCCGATCCGGAAACGCCATCGCTCCAGAGCCGAGTCGTCGCCCCCGATCCGCTCGTAGACGCCGCTGCTCGTCCCGCCCTGGCAGTACGCCTTCACGGCTTCCGCAGGTTGCCCGGACGCCAATAGACGCCCTCCGATGACCATGTGCAGGGCCATCAGGACGCGTCTGTCGCCGGAACTCAGTTTCTGCTCCGACAGCAGGCCCGCACCGATGTCCAGCTCCTGGTCGAGGGTTGCGCTCGGTCTGGTGTCGTGGAAGTGGACCCCAACCGCCGTGGTCCGCACCAGTTCGTCGGTGGGGCCGTCTGTGTGCGGGACGCTCTGCGCCCGCCGCAGCGCGACAGACGCTCCCTTCCAGTCACCCAGTTCCCCCAAGGCCTGCGCCCGCAGGGCGCCCGCACGGGCCGCCACGACGGCGAGGTGGCCCTCAGGCGCTGACTCCAGACCGTGGAGGGCGCCGGCCGCCAGTTCCTCGGCGATCTGCGGGCATCCGCACCGTACGGCCGCCTCCGCCGCGCGGATCAGCAGGACTCGTACACACGGATCCGTGTACGGGGCGGGGTGGTCCGCAAGGATGCGCAGGTAGCGGTCGAGCGCGGAGGCCGCCCGACCCTCGCGCATGTCGGTATCGGCCCTGCGCACCGATTCGGTCCGACCGTGGTCGCACTTCAGACGGGGGGTCAGCCGCAGCATGCGTATCGGCGGTGTCCCGAAGCGCGAGGTCAGTCCGAATACCGGCACCTCGTAGAGCAGTCGGTAGAACGCGGCAGCGACCGCGAGCCAGAGCGGAGCTCCCAGAAACCAGGCGGCCCCGGCCGCCGGCACACCGAGGAGGAACTGCCACGGCCGTGCGAGCGCGGCGACCGCGAGGCAAGCCGTGACATACCAGGGCTCTCCGTACCACAGGCCGAACCAGCAGAGTCCGGCCGCCATCGGGCCCCAGCGGGCAAGCAGCCATACGTGGCGCACCTCAGCCTCCCAGTCCTGTGTAGGCGAATGCCTGCCAGACGAAGGGCCTGCCGCCCCCTCCTCCGCGCCACCGTTTCAGGTGGGCGAGTTGCATCTCGCGCAGGGCGTCCGGCGGGGTGGTACCCGCACAGAGCCGCCGGGTCAGGAGCCGTGCGGCGGCCTCCAACTGGTCCGAGGGGTGCAGGACCGGGTAGACCGTGCAGATGACGTGATCCGCGCCAGCGAGCAAGAGCGCGGAGCCGAGGCCCAGCCACTCACTCACCGGAGTGTGGACCCGGTCCGCCCCGGTCCCCGAAGGGGACAACTCCAGCCCGAGGCTCGCGCAGCCGACGGCCAGGACCTTGCGGGGAACGGGACAGCTCACACCGGCCTCGTTCGCGGTCCCGGAACCCGCGTCCGGGCTGCCCAACATGTCGGCCATCGACAACATCGCTGTACCGCCCGGCTCGGTGCCGTCTCCGGGCGTCGGGGCGACCCGCAGTCCGCTCAGATAGGGATTGCCCGGCACGACGCCGACATGGCCGAGGAGGTACAGCAGCCCGTCACGCTCGTCCAGGGCGTCGAGTTGCCGCAGCGCCTGGGTGAGCTCTTCCTTGGTGACAGGTCCGCGCAGGACCCGTCTGGCGGGCCCGGGGGGACGCAGGACAAGTTTCTCCTTCGCCGCGGACCGCACACCGGCCTCGGCCTGCTCGGGCCCCGAGGCTTCGTTGACCGCCCCGGTCGTATCGCTTTCGGCCGCGTCCGGTCGGAGCACGGCCAGCTTCAGTTCGCCCGAGGCCCCGAGCCGGCCAGCGGGCCGCGCCAGACACTGGCCGATCACAGCCCACGCGGGTACGTGGATCACCCGAGCCACGTCGACGACGCGTACGTCGCGCTCGGCGGTCAAGGGCAGTGCCGCCACCGGGACATGGCTCAGTGCGGCCGGGAGCGCCACAACGACGGAGGCTGTGGTCCCGGTGTGGGAGGCCAAGCCCTCCGCCAGGGGTTCCGGCAGAAAGGCCGCGGACACCCGACGCAACAGGGCCAGTTCGCGCCCGTCGCTCGCCGGTGCGGACAGCGCGCCGTTCGTGACCCTCCTCCGCAGTGCTTCCGGCGCCTCATCGGCTTGCGGCAGCGGCAGGGCATCGCGCAGCTCCGTGTCGGCGAGCGCGGCCTCGGTGCCCGGACCCAGGGGCCGCCAGCCGTGCGACCACTCTCCGGACGGTGTGCGCACAGTCCAGTAGTAGCGGTCCTGGACGGTCACCGCGCTCCAGTACCAGCAGCGGCCCGCGACGGCCACGAGCGCCCGGTCCAGGTCAAAATCTGCTTTCTCCGCGTCGGCTCCGCGAGCCCCGCCCCCGCTCACGGCCCCAGCGGGCAGCCGCCGCGAGCCGGCCACGGTGATCGAAGGGGGTCTGCGCACAGGACTCAGCCCGATCTCCGCCAGCGCCGCCCGTCCGGGGCGGCCGGCGTTGTCGCCACGGTCGGCGTCGGACCGGCTGTTGCTCCCTGTCTCCGCCTTGCCGCTCTTGTCGCTTCCTCCAGTTCCCCTCAGTTGTGCGGCGCTCACCGCCTCCCACAGAGCCCTGTGTCGGGCCAGCTCCGTATCGTCCATGCGCCGGGGCAGTACTTCTCCCCTGGCCGTCTCGACGATCTCCGCGACCACCGCGCTCGTCCCACTGCCTTGCCGCGAGGACAGCCTCAGGGCCGTGCCGTACGCACTTAGCTGCATGTGTTCCCAGAGCTTGCGTCCCTGTGCCGTACCCACCTGGTAGCGGGTCTCGTGCACCGCGAGCAGTGCTTGCACCGCCTGAGCGAGCGCCGCCCGTTCATGTCCGTCCCGTTCGTCCGCGAGGGCGAGTACCTGCCTCGCGGCAGCGGCGGCGAGCGGTCTGGTACGGGCGTCGACCTGGGCCAGCGCGGCCAGCGCGTCACGCCGACCAGCGTCGCGTGTCTCCTCCCGGTCCACCAGGACCGTTGCCGACAGCAGCCGGACACGGGCCGCCTCGTCAGGTGTCACGAGGAAGTCCGAGCGTGCGTCGTCGAGGTGGGCGCCCCGCAGGGAGTAGCGGGCGCCCTCCTCGTTCCCGGCGCGCAGTAGCAGCTGGGCGAGCCACAATTCGGTCGTGAGCGTCAGCCACTGGTCCGCAGAGCGCAGCGCGGTGCGCCGCATCGTATGGACGTCACGCAGTGCTTTGTGAAGCGGTTTCTCACCCATCCCGCGGTCCAACTCCTCGATGAGGAGCCGTCTGCGGTGGGTACGGCCCCTGCGCCCCGACAGCAGCCGTGCGGCGTCGGCGCTCACGGTCGCCGCTCGATCACCCTCCCCGTTGGCGGCGAGCACCCTCGACAACTCCGCCAGACACCAGCCGCGCAGCGGGTCCGGCGCGCTCCGCGCCGCCTCGGCGGCCTCCCTCGCGGTGAGCAGCGCGCCTGCCCGGTCCTCCGCGTGCAGTTGCCGCAGGGCACGGACCATGAGCAGAACCGGTTCGCAGACTGCGGGCACCGGCCGCTTCCGTATGGCGGCGACGAACGAGGCGGCCGAGTCGGCCCGGCCGTGGGAGGCGAGGTCCACCGCTGTCACGAAGGACGACCACTGGCGGTGGACCCTGAGCCTCATCCGGGTACGCACCGGAACGAAGGCGAAGGCGGGCCCACGCACCCACCACGGGTTGCCCATCATCTGCCACAGGTCCCAAGAGCCGAGTACGAGGAACGCCGCGTACACCGCCAGCGCGTCCAGCCACCACAGGCCGGGGCTCGCGATCAGGGCGGCCACGGCAGGCCCTGCGGCCCACCGGAAGTTCCGGATCGTGAGGAGGTTGACGGCCGCGAAAATCATGACGGCGGCGAACAACTGTCTTTGCCCGGTGCCTTCCAGGCCCAACGTGATTGCCGCCGCGGTCAGCCCAACGGGCAGCCGGAGCAAGGTCGGATGGAGCATGTTCGTGCGCGCGTCCAGCGCCAGGCCGTCGACCAGCCAGAGGCCGAGGCGGCGCCGGTTGGTCTTGTGCCGGCGCCATGCGCGGTGGTCCCGAATGATCGCGGGGATCACGGCCAGCGTCGCGCCGAGGCCGCCCAGCGCCTCGGAAGAGGCCACTCGTTTGGTCACCAGCAGGCTGATCGGTGCGACAAGCTTCTCCGCCCCGAGATCCTCTGGGCCGCCGCGTCGCGCGAGCCAGTCGGTCGCCGCCCTTTCGCTCCCGAACTCGGGTGCCATACGAGCGTTCCGCCGCTCCTCGCCCGGCTGCCGACTCATCGGTTCACCATCTCTGTGTCGCCCAGGACGCGCTCGAACTGCGCGCGCCAGAACCGTCCCGCCAACCCGCTGAGACTCAGCCCCGGCTCGGTCAGGTCCACCCGTTTCATCAGCAGCTGGCTGTGGGTTTGCAGAAGGTCCAGGAGCACGGCGCAGCAGACGGCGTAGCGCAGTGGTCCCGGGACGAGGAGCACCGGTATCCCCTTCACGATCAGCCAATACGGAGGGGGCAGTTGGTTCGCCGGCCACCAGACGAGGAATGGGAAGAACAGCAGCCACCACGGACCAGGGCCGAAGCCCTGCACGATCAGCGCGAAGATCGTGGCCAAGCGCGCGATCTCGGCCGGCGGCTGGAGCAGCGCGATCCATCGGAGTTGTCGTACACCGCGAGGAGTGTTCAGCCGTTTCATGAACTCGGGCATGACGTGGTCGCTCGCTCGCGTCAGCTTCCGTGGCAGGAACTTGGGCGTCCGTCGCTTGAGTTCTTCGATCGCGGGCGGTCTCTCCACCGTGAACAGATCACTCTGCGTCGGCCGGGCCGGTGCGAAGGGAGTGTCCTCGTCGGAGTCGGAGGTCCGGTACCGGTGGCGGGCGGCCGCACGGAGGACGACATCGGCCGTCAGGCCCGACTCCCTGAGTTCCGCGGCCTCAGGACAGTCCTCGACGAGGGCCGCCAGCAGATGCAGGCTTGTCACACGGGTGTCGCCGGTCAGACCTGCCCAGGTGACAAGGGTGGCCAGCAGAGCGCGGGTGGCGATGTCGGGCATGGGCGGGTCCGGAAGCGGACCCGTCGGTGCGGGTAACGCCCGTGGTGGTAAGGCGTCGTACGAGAAGCCCACCGTCTCCAAGGCATCACGCAGCACGGACGGGGCAGGTCCGGCTGCGGCCTCACCAACCGCCCGCAGAAGGTGACCGCCGAGTACCTCGGCCGACCGCTCCTTTGCCGCCAGGGCCCGGGCACGGAACAGCAACCGCGCGAGAGTGTCGCTCGCCGCGCAGCCTCCCCACTGGTCATCAAGCACGACGGTCACCGGCTACTCCTGGCTTGGTGAGGCGACAGAGGGAGCGGAAGTGGTGGGGGGGTGGAGGCGGCCGGAGGGCCCGCGGCCGCCGGCTCGGACAGGTCTGCGGCGCGCGGTACGTAACTCACCGTCAGAAAGGTCAGGCGCCGGGCGCTGACCGCCGCCGCGTTGACCTCCGGCAGCACAACCGTCACGTCGTCACCGGGCGGTCGGTAGGAAATGTCACCCCGCAAGGTGAGTTCGCGGTCACCGTGCTCGGAGGGCACCCGGCTGTAGCTATGCAAGAGTCCCGCCAGATAGCTTCCGTCGTCGAGGACGCAGCCGACGTAGACGTCTGCGTCACGGTGTTCCCTGAACAACAGCCACCACGCGGAGTGCTGAGGCTCGAGCCGCCTGGTCCGCGCGTGCAGTCGGCTCTGCACGAGCGCGGGAAGCAAGCTCTGCCACTGGCCCGCGCCCGCCCCGTATCCGATCACGCAGGCAAGAGCGAGCGCGGCGGCGGACCAGAGCGAGATCGCTGTGAAGTGGTCCGTGATGTACGTGCGCGGGCTTCGGTAGAGCGCGCGGAACGCGGGGGTGTACCAGAACCCGAGACTCGAACCCGCTTTGAGCAGGGACAGCGCCACCGCATCGACGATCACGCTGGCGAACAGGATGGACACCAGCTCCATAAATGAAGTGTGCACCCTCTTCGGTACGTGCCGGTCGAACGCCTGGTGGTAGACGTATCCGGGAAGCGCGAGCACGACGAGCATGACGAAGCCGACGACGTTCGTGGGCACGGGCGCTCCTCACGGCGAACGATCCGAACACATATGAAGTCGCTCTTAACCGACCTGCCGGTCATTAGTATGCGGGCAATGATTTCTAGCACTCCTGAGGGAGATACAGGTGCCGGATCACGAAGCCGAGTTCGATTCAGTTCCGCAAGAGGACGCCGACATGCACACCGATACAGATACGGAGGTGGACGCTGACCTTGATGATTGGGACGGGCCACTTGGAGACCCGCTCGGCGATCCGATACCGGCGGTCAAGCCTCCACGCGCCTCAGGCCCTCCGCCTCCCCCTCCTCCCCCGAAGCCACGGTAGAGCAGACCACCGTAGGCGGACACGAGATCGTCTGACGAGACAGCTACTGAACTTGATTGGGTGATGTCGGGCTATCGGCCTGGCAGTTGAGCGTCAGGTCCGGTAGACCTAGCTGGGGGCGATACGTCTGCGACCTCGTCGACAAGAAGCTACTGACCGGTCCGATGGTCACGATCCAGTCGGAGCACGACATCGCTCTGGCGTGGTCCTTCGGGATGGCGGCCAACGTTGCCCGGCGGTCCGAGTTCGGCGGCGTGGACGCCCGCGCCGCCGAGGCGGCCGACAGCAGACAGATCCGCTACGCGATCACGGTCGGCGTCCGCTACAACGCCGAGTGCAGCCGCGTGATCGTGAAGAAGGGACTGTCCCTCCAGGCCGCCTACTCCAACCTGAGCCGTGCCGAGCTGGCCGGCCTGGTGTGGGAGGCGGCATTGCCCGCACCCTCCATGGGCTGATCGCGGGTTTTACGTTGATCGCGAGCCCGTCCCGGATCGGACCGAACGGCCCGCGGCGCCCTACTCCCGAATGGCCCAACGACGACTGCCACCTGCCGCATTGGCCTCAGTCTCGCCGCTCCTCCCTCAGCCACAGCTCGGGCGGGGGTGTAGTCGGTACGCACGGGTTGGACCAGCTGATCGCTCCGTACGCCGTCGTCGACGCTGTGGCGTTAACCTCGCGCTTTCATGGGTGCACTCGCCCATGCCTTGATCAAATAAGCGGAGAGTGCTCCTGACCTGCAACGATGGGACTTGTCTAGGGTCCTGTCAGCTGCGAGGAAAGAAGCACTCTCCAGGTGAGCAAGCGTATCGGGTTGTACCCGCGTGTCCGAGTCGAGGGCGGCGGCAGAGGGACGGTCTCGCAGGCCGGGGCCGTGCTGCTGGCCGAGACGGTCCGCAAAGTGGGCCTGGACGGTGCGATATCGGCGGCGCTGGCGCCGTGGCGCAAGCCACGGGCAGTGCACGATCCGGGCAAAATCCTGCTGGATGTCGCGCTCGGAGTCGCTCTGGGCGGGGACTGCCTCGCCGATGTCGCCATGCTGCGGGCCGAGCCCGGCGTTTTCGGCCCCGTGGCGTCCGACCCCCACGGTCTCCCGGCTCATCGACGCCCTGGCCGCATCCGGACCGAAGGCGCTCACAGCGATCCGGTCGGCGCGGGCCGAAGTGCGGTCGCGGGTCTGGGATTTGGCCGGGGCGAACGGTCCGGCCGTAGACGGGCAGGTGATCGTGGAGGCCCTGTCAGGAGCCGGTAGAGGGCAGGGTGAAGCGCGCAGTGACGGCGGTGGTGACGATGTCGTAAAAGCGTCCCCCTTCAGGGCCGTAGGGATTTTCGAGTTCGTGGACGCGGATGCGGGCCGGGTCCTTGGCACAGGTGACGAACAAGATGGTGTACTGCTCACCGTCCTCCAGGTTCTGGGCTCGGCGGATCTCAGAGGAGCCGAGGATGAAGGAGGGGTCGTCGCCGCTGGTGGCTTTGGCCTCGAAGTAATGGTGCCCCTGCGGGGTCTCGATGAGGAAGTCGTATCCGAGGATGTCGCTGCCGATGCCGTCGCCGTACTCCTCCGCGCGGGTACTGGAACGCCAGGACTGCCGGGGCGGCACGCCGTAGTGGTGTTCGATTCACTTGCCTGCGGCGATCTCACCCAGGTATCCGATGGTGGCGGTTTCCTCAAGGTCGGGGCCAGTGACGCTCACCCCTCCGCCGGTGTAGGACTTGGCCAGGCGGGGGTGGGATGCGACGGGCGTGCGGCGGCGCGCGGGCAGCGCCGTGGTGCGGGTGGCAAGGCGGGCGGGGGTCAGGGCCTTGGCGATGGCTGCGCCCAGCGTTCGCCGGTCGGGAGGTGTTGTCGGGGCGGTCCCGGTACTCGGGCTGGTCGTCGCCGCTGGTGGTGGTGTTCCTGGGACGGCCGGAGTGCGGGGGCCCGGCACCGGAACTGGCCCGGGTGGGGTTGCAGTGCCGGAGACCGGCGCCGGGCCTGGCGCGGTGCCGGGTGTGGACGTGGGGGCAGGGACGGCCGGAATCCAGGTGGTGGGCATACCGGCGGGCCAGTGGCCGTGTGATTGCAGCCACGTGGTGAGGGAGGCCGTGTTCAGAACGGTGAAGTCGGTGGTGCCGTCCGCGTGCATGCCCTCCACCACTGCCTGCATCAGGGGCAGTTGGTGAGGGGCCGCATAGGTGCCAGTGCTGTGCTGCCACTGGCTGATTCGCTGCTGCAGACGTCGCAGCGCATCGGGGAGGAAGGCGAGGTTGGTTTCGCGGAGTTCGGCGAGCGGTCTAGGCCCGGACTTCGCGGGTCACCGTTTCAGGTTTGTGGCCAGTGGGTCTGT
>NZ_JAVFVX010000162.1:0-12243 GCF_033441795.1 Streptomyces sp. ADMS
CCACGCCCGCGGCGCGCGCGATCTCGCTCAGGCTCGCCTCCGGGTTCCGTCCAAGGCAGTCGGCCGCCGCCTGCTCGATCGCCTCGATGCTCCGCAGGGCATCGGCGCGCTTGGCGTGGGTGGCGGTGCTCTTACTGGCCATGCGCCCACAGTACCCAGATAAAGCGAACAGACCCGTTTGGGTTATACCCCCGGGGCGCATAACGTGAACACACCTGTACGACTTAGATGCGAGAGGTGAGCGTCATGAGCGACACGGAAACCACGAGCACACACGCGCCGGATGCCCCCCATCCGCTGCGCTGGCCGGTCCTGGGCCTGCTGGGGCTGGCCCAACTGATGCTGATCCTCGACATCACCGTGGTGGCGATCGCGCTCCCCCACATGGGTGCCGAACTCGACCTGGACCGCGCCGCACTGACCTGGGTGGTCAGCGGCTACGCCCTCACGTTCGGGAGCCTGATGCTGCTCGGCGGCCGGGCCGCGGACCTGTTCGGTCCCAAGCGAGTCGTCCTGGCCGGGCTCGCCGTGTTCACCGCCGCGTCCCTTGCCGCCGGACTCGCCACCGGCGCCCAACTGCTGCTCGCCGCGCGAATCGCGCAGGGGGCGGGCGCCGCGATGCTCTCGCCCGCCGCGCTGTCCGTGGTGGTGCGGCTGTTCGACGGCGACGAGCGCAACCGCGCGCTGGGCATCTGGTCGGCGCTCGGCGGCGGGGGCGCCGCCCTCGGCGTACTGCTGGGCGGGCTGATCACGGCAGGTCCGGGCTGGGCGTGGGTCTTCTTCGTCAACGTCCCCGTCGGCCTGATCGTCCTCGTCTCGCTCGCCCGGATACTGCCCCGCCTGCCCCGCGCGGCCACCGGTTCCCTCGACGTTCCCGGGGCCGCCCTGGTCGCTGCGGCAACCGGCGCCCTCATCTACGCCCTGATCCGGGCCGGCGACCACGGCTGGCTCGACACTGTCACCGTCGTTCTGGTCACCTTCTCAGCAGCCGCCTACGCCGCCTTCGCAGCGTGGCAGCGCCGGGCGGCGGCGCCGTTGATGGACCTGCTTCTGCTCGGCAAGCGCCCGGTGGTGGCGGGCACCTTCGTGATCGCTGTCACCACGGCACTGATGGTGGGGGCCTTCTTCCTCGGCTCGTTCTACCTCCAGAACCATCAGGGCCACGGTGCTCTGACGACCGGCGTGCTGTTCCTGCCGGTGGCGCTGCTGACCACGGCCGCCGCTACCACCGCCGGCCGCGTGATCGGCCATCTGGGAGCCCGGACGCTGGCTGCGGTCGCCCTGGCTGTCGCGGCCGGCGGGTTCCTCGTACCGGTGCTCTGGTCCGGAACCACCGCGATGGTCACCGGCGTGAGCATCGCCTCGGCGGGACTGGGCGCCCTGTTCGTCGTCGCCTCGGCCACAGCGCTCAGCAGCGTCGCCCCCCACGAGGCCGGCGTGGCCTCCGGAATCGTCAGCACCTTCCACGAGTTCGGCGCTTCGGTCGGCGCCGCGGCCGTCTCCAGCGCCGCAGCCACGAGTATCGCCGCCCGCACCGGCACCCAAGCCGCCTCAGGCTTCGACGACGCGTTCCTCGTAGCAACAGGCGTGGCCGCGCTCTCCGCCGTCATTGCCCTGTGGCTGATCCCGTCCAGGAACGAGTAAGTCGAAGCCAGCGGAACCCAACGGCCTTCCAGGCAGCAGGTGCGGGCCGCACCAACACCTGCGAAGCCGCCGAGTACCGCTCTGAACCGTGGCGCCCGCCCGCCCGGCATCCGGACCACCCGGTTGAAGTGATCCCACCCGGAACGAGCGGCCGTACCGCACGCCCTCGAAAGTACTCACGGAGGCACTGGATGAACAACGGCAAGCGCCGACTCGTGACGGTCGGCATCACCGCAGGGGGCATCGGCGCCACACTGGCCGCAGTCCTGCTGCTCAGCGGCCCCGAGCAGGACCGTGACGACCGTCGGACCGACCGGCAGGAAGCGGTCGCCGAACGCGGTCAGACCGTGATGCCCTTCGACCTCGAACAGACCACTCACCACTTCACCCCCACCGAGACAGGCGGAGTCCAGGACGTCGTCGCAGACCGGCCCGACGAGAACCAGATCGGTCTCATACGCAGCCATCTCCAGCAGGAGGCCAAAGCGTTCAGCAAGGGAGACTTCGGCGACCCCGCCCAGATACACGGCGACAGCATGCCGGGCCTGGCGGAACTGGAAGACGGCTACGAGCGCATCGAAGTCCGCTACCGGGAGCGGCCCGACGGAGCCGCCCTCAGCTACACCACCGACGAACCCGCTCTGGTCGACGCCCTGCACGACTGGTTCGAAGCACAGCTCAGCGATCACGGCGACCACGCCGAGGCAGGACACTGACCATCGAGCCGAACACCAGGTCAGGCCCAGCACCGCGCACATCGCACGATCGGAAGTGGACAGCTTGAGTGAGCCTTACGAATTGAGCGTAGGCGTGCCCTCCGTCGAGGTCTTCCGCCGCTTGCGTACCGATGCCGGCCTCTCGGACAAAGACCCGGAAGCAGTCGCGCTCGCCCTTCCCAACACCTGGCACGGGGTGCTCCTCGACTACCAGGGGGAGCCCGTCGGCATGGGACGGATTATCGGTGACGGCGGTACCGCGTTCCAGATCGTCGACATGTGCGTACACCCCGCACACCAGGGACGCGGCCTCGGCAAGCGCATCATGGCCGCGCTCACCGACGAACTGGAGCGTCGGGCGCCCGCCACCGCCTATGTCTCGCTGATCGCGGACGGTCCCGCCCGCCACCTCTACGAGAAATTCGGCTTCGCCGACACCGCCACGCACGACTCGATCGGCATGTACCGCGTGATGGGCGCAAGCTCTGGGCTCAGCGGATCAAGGGCGGAGCCATAGACGGCACTGGGGCGGGAGGAAGGACTCCCGACGACGTCCTGCTGTTCGAGCAGGACACCTGATCTCGGTGATCACCGGGGCAGGGTCTGAGTGATGCGCCACAGTCGGCGCGGCAGGTCGCCTTCCTCGAAAGCGTGGACCTCGTCGAGGGTCCAGCCGGATGCGAGAGCCTCGACGAGGGCGCGGTCGAAGAAGTGCACGGCGAAGCCGCCGTGCTCGTAGATGTGGTCACCGTGGGCGGTACCGGTGCCACAGTGGGCGTCGCCGGTGTGGCGGACCGTGTAGACGAAGGCGCCGCCAGGCCGCAGCACACGGCAAACCTCGGCCACGAGGGCGTGGATCTCCTTCGTCGACAAGGCCATGCACAACAGCATGTGCGCGAACACCGCGTCCACCGAGGCGTCCGGCAGGGGCAGCGGGTCGCGAACATCGTGCACGACGGCGGTCACACGATCGGCCACCCCCTGTTGCCGGGCGGCGGCCCGCAACTGGTCAAGGCCGGTGGCGGAGAAGTCGCTGGCCTGGACGGTGAAGCCCTCGCGAGCGAGGTACAGGGCGTCGCGGCCATGCCCGGCGCCGAGCTCGACGACGTCACGAGCGCCGGCTTCACGGAAGACGCCGACGGCGTGGGCGGCAGCGACCGACGGCTTCTCCCCATACATGCCGGGATGGGCGGTGTAGGTGTGCTGCCAGTGCGCCCGCTGCGCGTCGGCCAGGTCCTGCCCGTCATCCGTCACGAACTCGCCCTCTCCAGGGGTGGGCCGAGCGGGCCCATGCTCCGACCCCGTCTACCCGAACAAAACCTACGCCTCCTGCTCGGCACGCCTCTGTACCGGCTCTGCCCACTGCGCCGACCGTTGAAAGCGGCAAAGAGTGGTGCCCCACGACGTTGCTCCACTCACTTAGCACCTGAGCGCAGTGCCTGGGCGATGGCCTGGCCAGTTTCACGAGCCGTAAGGTATGGGCGCACGTCGTGCGCCTTGGCGCCGTTATGGACCGAAAGATCACGGATACCATCCCCGAACGACGGGGCCAATTCCTTTGCGAGCGTGACGACGTCGCCCGGGTCAGCGATGTTGGTCCAGCGCTTCACTGGAGCCGGCCAGCTGGCGTGGCCGTTGACGGGCCGGGGCACGAGGCGCTCGAAGATGAGGTTGCGTACGGCCAAGGGGGAGCCCAACGATGGCCGGGAGCCCGGGCCGCCCGGCTCGCGGTCTTCCGCTGGGCAACCCGCTACAACACCCGAAGAAGGCACTCCAGTCTCGGCCAGATCAGCCCGATCACCTACGAACAGCGATCAACTACGCTGACCACCGCCGCATAACAACCGGTGTCCACGATCAAGGGTGAAGGCCCGCTCCGCACCCCCCGTATCACGTTCCGGCAGTCAGGGACCAAGCCCCTTGCAGGTGCGCGCGCTTGGCTACAGCCGAATCTCGTGTCAGAGCGGGAGGTCGTCGGGCAGTACCCGGAACGCCTTGTGGCGGCTCAACGGCAGTACGGCCCGGAAGTCCCGCCGGTCGAGGGTGAGGATCGCGTCGGTGTCGTAGTCGGCGGCGAGGGCCACGTTCACCGCGTCGGCGAGGTCCAGGTCGAGCGCGCCGTAGCGGACTCGGACGGACTGGGCGGCACCCAAGTGGCCTTCCGTGATCTCGGGCATGACAATCCGACCCCGGCCCATCCACCGCCGCAGGTCATCGATCGCACTGACGGCGGCTGCGCGCCCCAGCTCTCGCGTGGCCACGTGATCGAGTTCCGCCAGCAGGAGCGGGGACATCACCAGGAGACCGGCCGCCATGATCGCCTCGTTCGCCGCTCCGTGTTCCGGGTGCGTCAAGTCGAGAGCGGCCAGGAGGCCGGACGTGTCCGCAATAACGATGATCACGCGGCGGTTCCGGGGTCTGTCTCGCGGCGGACCGCATCGGCGACCGCGTCACGGACCTCAGCCTTGGTCGGCGTACGCCCCGACCCCTCGAACGTCCGCGAGAAGAGGGGCTCGTCCCAGACTCGATTCGCCATGGCCGCGAGATGGATCCCCTGTCGGATGATCTCGGCCTCGCTTATGCCCCTCCGCTTGGCCGCCTCCTTGATGATCGCCAGGTCTTCGGGGTCGGCATAGACGTTCGTACGCTTCATGGACATGTACCAAGAGTAGTCCATGTACTGGATTGATGTATTACAGAAATGAGCTGCGGACCTCGTCTGGACGGCGCCGCAAGGCTCAGCACGGGCAGCGGCAGGATGTCAACCGGTCTCGGCCCCTTCTACGCCTCAAGTTCCCTCAGCGGCGGGCGGGGGCTTCCAGCCGACCGGCCATCTCCTGGATGACGGCGAGGGAGTCCGATCTGGGCTGCTCAGCGGGGGACGTGGTTGTTACGCGGTGAGGGCTTGGTTTTGTTGGTAGCGCAGGCGCGTCTCGTGGGGCGTGAGGTAGCCCCAGTGGATGTGCTTGCGCAGGCGACATCTGTTGTAGAAGGTCTCGACGAAGTCGAAGATCTCGGTGCGGGCGGTGGCCCGGTCGGGCCGGAAACGGGTGCCGATCTCCTCTTTGAGTACGGCCCAGAAGCTCTCCGCGGCGGCGTTGTCGAAGCAGCTCCCGGTCCGGCCCACGCTTTGCAGATGCCCCAACTCGGCACTTCTGGTGCGGAGTTGACTGGAGGTGTATTCCGATCCGCGGTCGCCGTGGATCACGCAGCCGGGCTCCAGGCGGCCCAGCCGGGCGGCCATGTCCAGGGCGTAGACGACGAGTTCGGCGCGGTGGCGATCGGCCATCGAGTACCCCATGACCTCGCGTGTGGCCAGGTCCAGCCACGAGGCGAGGTAGAGCCAGCCCTCGGCACCAGCTCGGGCAACACCTCAGTGCCAGGGCCGTCGAACTCGTCGGCAGCGCGCCCCAACTCGCGCGTGGCCATTGAGAGTTCCACCAGCAGGAGCGGGGACATGTTCAGGAGGCCGGCCGCCGCTTACCCCACCTGAAGGTCGTCCTGGCGCATCCGTCCTTCCCCTGGCAGGACGAGGCCCTGGCGGTCGCGACCCGCCACGCCCCGGATACGATTTCGCCGACCGGACCGGGGTGCACCGTGGGAGGGCAGTGGACGCGCCAGACGATGGCAACGGGCACGTCGCACGTCCCGAGACGCTCCTGCTCGCCCTCTTCGGCGACCAGGTTCTCGGCCGTGACGTGGCCGTGTCGACCGGCAGTCTCATCGCGGTACTGAACCGGCTCGGCATCGGCGAGCACGCCACGCGCGCCGCCGTGGCCCGCATGGTGCGACGCGACCTCCTGCGGTCGATACGCCGGGGCCGCGAGGTGTTCCTTGGGCTGACGCCCCGTGCGGTCGAGGTGCTGCGCGACGGGCAGCACAGGCTGGAGGCCGATGCCGTCGACCGGGACTGGGACGGCCGCTGGACGCTGCTGGCGTTCTCGGTGCCGGAGACGCGTCGCGCGGACCGCCATGCCCTGCGGACCCGGCTGGGCTGGGAGGGGTTCGCGCCTCTGCGCAGCGGAGTGTGGGTCTCGCCGTGGGACACGGACGTCTCACCCGCACTGGCCGCGCTCGACCTGCTCGACTACGCCGAGGTCTTCCGGGCCGAGGCGGCTCTGTGGTCCGATCCCGCGCGGATCGCCCGGGAGGCGTGGGACCTGCCCACGATCGCCGAGGGCTACCGGCGTTTCCTCCACCGCTGGTCCGACCACGCCTTCCGCGACCTCGACGAGCTGTCGCAGCGCACTCTGCTGACCGCCGAGTGGCTGCTGGTGATCCGTCAGGACCCGCGGCTGCCGCTCGCTCTGCTGCCGCCGGAGTGGCCGGGTGTCCGGACGCAGGAGCTGTTCCACACCCTGCAGTCGCAGCTGGTCGGCCCCGCGGACGAGCTCGCCGCGGCGTGGCTTACGACCATCACGGACGCTTGAGGCACGGCGCCCCTCGCACTCTTCGGCAATCTTTGACAGACGATTGACGGTCGTCACGGGCATGCCTAACTTGCTCCTGGGGGCTACACCAGACAGGAGGCAGAATGACTCGCTTAAGAGGCACACTCACCGCCCTGGTCAGCGGTTTGCTGATCACCCTCGCCGGCTTCGCTCTCCCCACATCGGCGTCCGCCGCCACACTCGTCCAGGTGACCAACTTCGGTAACAATCCCGGCAATCTGCGAATGCACGTATACGTTCCGGATTCCGCTCCCGCCAGCCCGCCGATCGTCGTCGCCATGCACGGCTGCGGCGGTTCGGGCCCGGGCTTCGCCCAGGCGAGCGAGTTCAGTGGACTGGCCGATCGGTACGGCTTCATCGTCATCTACCCGACCGCGACGAAGCAGACGGTGATGGGCAACTGCTTCGACGTGTGGTCGCAGGAGTCCAAGACCCACGGTGGCGGCAGCGATCCGGCGTCGATCGTCTCGATGGTCGCCTACGCCGTGCAGCAGTACGGCGGCGACCGCGGGCAGGTCTTTGCCACGGGCAGCTCCTCCGGCGGGCAGGAAACCCAGGCCCTGCTCGCCGTCTACCCGGATGTGTTCCAGGCCGGGGCGTCGTTCATGGGGGTTCCGTTCACCTGCTTCGCGAACGCGGCCGACTTCCCGCCCACCACCAGCCAGTGCGTGAGCGGGAGCATGAACAAGACCCCGCAGCAGTGGGGTGACGCGGTCCGGGCGGCGTACCCGGGCTACACCGGGCCCCGCCCCCGAGTGCAGTTGTGGCACGGCACCGCGGACAGCCTCGTGCCGTACCAGCTCCAGCGCGAATCGGTCGAGCAGTGGACCGATGTGGCCGGGCTGAGCCAGACCCCGACCTCGTCGGACCAGCCGCAGCGCAGCTGGATGCGCGACAGGTTCGCCGACTCCAGCGGCACCGTGCGGGTCGAGGCCATTGGCGTCCAAGGCGCCGGCCACAGCCTGCCGATGAGCGGCATGGCCGCTGCGGCCATAGCGTTCTTCGGCATTGACGGCGCCTGACCCAGGTGACACGAGTTCGAGGAGAAGCACTACGCCGACCAGGCAACGGCCGAACGAACCTGAAACCCCATCAACCCGCCCTGACCAGCTGATCAGCACCTCCCGCACGCCGGGGAAATTTCAGACCGGCGATGTGATGAGGAGAAGGACCGTCACGTCGGTGTACTCGTGCTCGTAGAGGTCGTCTTGGCCGTCGTCTCCGGGAATGGCGTTCGGCTTGGCTTCGTTCACTTCCGATCTCACGCGAGGCGAGGGTGATGCCGTCGCCGTGGCGGACCGCGGACAGCACGAAAACCCGGCTGCCGTCAGGGCATCGTGCACCGCGCAGGCACTTGCCGTCCACCGCGATCGCCCGGCGCCCGCGGCGCACCGGATCGGCCTGGACGGCAGCCTGGTGGGCCCGGCGCTGTTCCCGCTCCCGGCCGCCGTCGGGCATCAGCGGCGCGGGAGTTGCGCCCTTGCCGGAGAGCAGGGATTTCAGGTAGGTGAACCCGGCCGCGCTGAGCTCGGCCGGATCGAGGCGCCCCAGCACGCTGCGCAGGGTCTTCTCGCTCGGCATCCGGTAGCGGCCCAGGAGCGGGTGGTAGGGCAGGCCGAAGGCGGCCAGTTCCTCGGGGGCCGCACGCCGGCACCACTCTGCCGCGGCGGTGATCGAGTCGTGGCCCGCGGGTGTCATCGCGCAGACCACCAGGGCGAGCAGGAGAAGAGCCGGTAGCGCACCCCGCTGGCTCCGCGCGGATCGGTGAGCGATTCGAACTCGGCTACCAGGCTGCGAACTTGATCCCTCGCGGCCTCCGCACCCGGGGCTTCCAGACGGGGTGAGGGACAGACGGGAGGAGCGAGGGGGATGATGGTGGGACGAACACGGCACCTTCGTGGATCTTGAAGTGTAGAGAACTTCCCAATGACGTTGTCAAGCCGTTGCCGTGACTGGTGGTGTGGCTTGGTAGCACGCTCCGTCGCGGATCATGGCCCACAGGACGTTGGCCCGGCGGCGGGCGAGTGCCAGCAGCGCCTGTTTGTGCCCCTTGCCCTCGGTCCGCTTGCGCTCATAGAACTGTTTCGAGGCGGGACAGTTCCGCAGGCTGGCGAAGGCCGAGAGGTAGAAGGCGCGGAGCAGGCCACGGTGGTAGCGGCGTGGGCGGCGGAGGTTGCCGCTGACGCGTCCGGAGTCGCGGGGGACGGGTGCGAGGCCGGCGTAGCCGGCCAGGCGGTCGGCTGTGCCGAAGGTGTCCATGTCGCCGCCGGTCGCCGCGAGGAACTCCGCGCTCAGCATGGTGCCCATGCCAGGAAGGCTCTGAATCACCTCGGCGTGCGGGTGCTCGCGAAACCGGGTCTCGATCAGGGCTTCGAGCTCGGTGATCTCCTCATCGAGGGCCATCACCCCCTTTGCCAGGCGGGCCACCATGGTGGCCGCGAGTTTCTCGCCGGGCAGTGCGGTGAACTGGGCCTCGGCGGCCTCCACAACGGTCCGGGCCAGGGCCGCGCTGTTGCGGACCTTGCGGTTCTTCAGCCACGTCGCGATCCGGGAGGCGCCGGCGCGACGGATCGCGGCCGGGGTCTGATAGCCGGTCAGCAACAGGACCGGCCCCTTCTTCGTCAGGTCCAGCGAGCGTTCCAACGCAGGGAAGATTTCCAGGAGTTGGGCGCGCAGGCGGTTGATCTGCCGGGTCCGGTCGCAGACCAGATCGGTGCGGCGGGTGACCAGCGTGCGCAGGTCGACCGATATCTCGTCGCCGGGCCGCAGCACGCCGAGGTCGGTGCGCATGCGGGCCTGGTCGGCGATGACGAACGCGTCCTTCGCGTCGGTCTTGGCCTGGCTCCGGTAGCCGGCCGAGGCGCGGTGGACGGCCAGGCCTGTGATGTAGGTGACGTGCTGGTCGTGACTGACCAGCAGACCGAGCAGGAGCGCGGCCCCGCCGTGGTTGATGTCCACCGCCCACAGCACATCCCGCGACAGCTCCAGTACGTCAGCGATGAGCTGGAGCAGCTCAGCCTCGTCGTTCAGGATCCGACGCGACAGCAGCCGCTTGCCCTGGGCGTCGATCACCACGCAGTGGTGATGTTCCTTGCCGATGTCCACTCCGGCCCAGATCTCGGGCACGGCCACCTCCGTCAGCTCGTCGTACATGAACCCAGCAGACGACCTCGCCGACGTTGTCCTACGAAGCGATCGCGTCGCGTCTCCCAATTAGCGGTCGAGTCGTCGCGGGGTTCCGGGCGGCCAAGTTCTCTGAGCCATCCAGCGGCGACTCCATGACAGCCATATCCGGAACCCCTGGGCCCCGCCGATCTTACGAATGACCAGCTCAGACCCACATCAAGAAAGGTAGGACTCCATGATCTACAGGTGCCGTGTTCGCCTACTTCCGGGGTCCACCGCCGACATCAATCAACCCAAGTTCGGACGAGCCAGGCAAGCGCCGGGGCCCTGACCGCTGCCCCGCTCCGGATGCCGCAGGTCCTCGACGTCGACGACTTCACCTTGTTACTCATCAGTGAGGACATTTGACTCTGGTGCCGCCCATTGCCCCAGCGGAGACTAAGACCAAGAAGGCTTACCTCAGGGGCATATGCAGGGCGGGACGCCCGCGTGCACCCAAAGCACTCTTCCCCAACGATACGGTCCGAGGATCCACTGAGGGCAGGAGAGCGCACCGACAGAGAAAGGGCACACGCATGCACTCGACCTCCGATCCGAGCCCGCCGCCGAGGGCGGGCAGCAGAGGGCACAGGCGAGGCTCCCGGTGGTTCAAGGGGAAGTTTCTGGCGCTCTTCCTCGCCGTTGCCACGCTGCTGGGCGGCGGCGCCCTGGTGGCCCCGCAGTTCCAGAACAAGGCCAGCGCAATCGACAACGACAAGGACATCACCTGGGACATCAACGGCGGCTTTTCGGCGTACGAGGCGATGGTCAAGGCGGTACGCCAGCGGGCGACCGGTGGAAGGGTGCTGAATGACGGAGTACTGCAGACCGACCCCAACCTCGATCCAAAGAAAACGAGAGGCGAAGATGGGGAGAGGTTTCCGAACATCTTCGCCCTCAACCTGGAGCACAGTGGCGTCGCAGGGTCCTCGGACGCGCCGCGCGTCCGTCTGCTCATGCGGGCACGGGACCTGTTCGTCATCGGCTTCGAGCTCACGACGCCAAGCGGGCCCACAAGCGACAATCTTCACTTCTTCAAGGGCGACGACCCCGGCTACCGGGGCGCGACGGGTGAAGCCCTCCCCAACGAGGAGAGCTACACGGGCAGCTACATCGATCTGGAGCGGGTCGGTGGCAGGAGTCGGTTCGGCTTTGAGCTCAGCGGGCCGGTGATGGAGCAGGCGTTCCGGGACCTGCGAGACCAGCGCAACCAGGCCTCAGTAGCCCGGGCAATGATGGTCTTCATCATGACCGTCGCGGAGACCGCGAGGTTCGACCCCCTGGAGCAGGCTTACAGGGCGCCCTTCGACAACGGCTCGCACACCATCACCCAATCCGAGGCAGAGCTGATGAACAGCTGGAGCGAGGCCTCACGGCAGATGACCAACAGCCTCAACAACGGTGCGGTCATCGACTTCGCAGTCAGAGACTCGGACCCCAATACGGTTGACTTCGTCGCGCAGACCCTAGGGTCGTTGTCCGCCATCCTCGCCATCTGCATTGTGCAGAACAGCCTGTGATGAAGGTGTGAGGTGCGAGGCCACATCGTGGCCTCGCACCTGTTGAAGAAGGAGAACGCCGAGCTCAAGTGGGCCAACGAGATCCTGAAGGCCGCGGCGATTTTCTTCGCAGCTGAGACCGACCGGCCACATCACGCTCGTAGCGTTCATCGACGTGTACCGGGACCGCTTCGGCGGCGTCGAGGCGATCTGCAGGTCGCTCACCGAGCACGACTGCAAGATCGCCCCTTCCACGTACTGATGATCTATCCGCGATGGCGGTCACCAGCCTTGCGTACTCGCAGGTCACGCTCGCAGGTCACGCAGTTGCGGTCAGACCGCCCCGGCCAGTTCAACCGTAGTGGTACGCCCACAAGAAACGCCTCGAAACTCCCTCCGCCCGTTCCGTGCGCGACGAGGAACTCGAAGAGCAAATCCAGGAGGTCTACACGTCCAGCGACCGCGTATGCGGGACCGGAAGATCTGGCGCGAGCTGAACGGGCAGGGGCATACGGTGGCCCGCTGCACCGTCTGTCGAGCTTCTGGTGCGCGAACTCGGCATCGCCGGCGCCGTCCGCGGCAAGAAGGTGATCACGACGATCGCCGGTCCGGCCGCCGGGCGGGCCCCGGACCTCCTTGACCGCGACTTCGTTGCCCGTGCCCCGAACCGCTGCTGGGTTGCCGGTTTCACTCGTGTCGCCGCCTGGAGCGGTGTCGTCTACGTCGCCTTCGTCGTGGACACAGCCGCAGACCGTTCGGCGTGGGTCG
>NZ_JAVFVX010000163.1:0-12031 GCF_033441795.1 Streptomyces sp. ADMS
TGACCGGACAACGATCAGCACCGATCACCAGTCACAAGATCTGAGGCTGTAGTACAAGAGTCCAGCGTCTCCCTGATCCCTGGAACCGAACAACGAATCGCTCTTGACCTTCACCGGGCAGGAGCCGTGCGACAGCCTCTGCACAGTCCGGCCCATGCGCCCAAACCCTCAACTCCCGGCCCAGGAAGACCGCTTGGCTCGAAGAACCAGCGCCCCGCCACCCGCTACGACGTGGGTAAATCGAGCAGACGCCCCGAGTCGATCGCCGAACGTAATCAACTCAATGCTCGCAAACCATAAAAAACAAGTTCAGAAGCTGTGTCATAATCCCTGAACTGTGGCGTTGTGTGACGGGTGGCGCTGTACCCCACCTACCGAACCCGCGTCACCTTGAAGCCTCGGATGCGTCAATGACTACGCCGAAACCTCGGCTCGTGGCTTCGTGCGCAGCTTGCCGAATGGCTCTGATGGTGGATTCGGAACGTCTTCGCCGCAGCCAGGCGAGGGCGGACGTGGAGGGGGTGAGATCGACCACGTCGATGTATCTGACCCCTGGGCGTGGAAAGTACTCACGGGCGGCCTCCGGCAGAAAACACATCGCTTCTCCGGCGGCCACCGTGTGCAGCAACGATTCCATGTCGGTGACTACGGGCCCATATTGAACGCGGCTGCCGTCGGGGCGGGGATCGACCGCCCAGAAGTCCCACCACAGCCGCGGAACCTGCTCAGGCATGTCGACCACGGGGACGCCGGAGAGTTGAGCCAGGGTGAGCTGGGGCAGGACCGCCAGGGGATGCTCGGCGGAGAGGCAGGCCACTCGTGGCTCGGTGGCCAGGTGGTGCAGTTCGATGTCGTCCGTCACCGGAGGACGGAGGAAGACCACGTCGGCCTCTTGCTGTGCCAGCGCGGCCATGTGATCGCCGAAGCCGAGGTTGACCAGTTGAACGGTTGTCCCGGGGTGACGGTCTTGCAGGAGGCCGAGTACGGCACGGGAGTGCGCCATGGATGCCTCGGCTCCCATGGTTCCCACGACGAGTCGTCCGGAGATCTGTCGCAGCTGTGCGTCGGCGACGCGCCGCAGCCGGTCGACAGCCGCGACCGCCGCTCGGGCTTCGGGGAGCAGGGCCTGCCCTGCCTCGGTGAGAGTGAGCGTCCGGCTCGTGCGCTCCACCACGCGTAACCCCAAGCGTTTCTCCAGCTCCCTGATCTGCTGACTCAGCGCCGGCTGCGTGATGAACAAACGCGCGGCAGCACGTCCGAAATGGAGTTCCTCGCTCAGCGTGAGATAGAGCCGAAGCTGATGAATGCTCGGTTCCTTCGATACGGACGCCCCCACGGAGAAGCCTCCGTTCACTGTCCGACTTGCTGCCATAACGAGCATGTTATCGATCACCACGCATCCTGTGCCCCTGGTCCGATGACACCCCTGTGGTGACCATGTGATAGTCAACGGCGTCACTGATCAGTCTGACGGTCCACCAGCGCGGGGCAGGGCTGGTGACCGACTCCTCCGGCAGCGCCCGGGGCTGCGCGAGAGGGGCGAGAGGCGTCACCGACCTCCCGACAGTCTCACCGGCCGCGGTGCTCGCCGTAGTGCCACTTGCCAGCGCCGACGAGACCTAGACCGTCGCCTGCTGCGGCCCCTTCCCGCCCGGCCGACCGTAAAGGGCCACCGCCAGCGGAAGTGCTGAACCGGATGTCCGGCGCCTAACAACTGATGGGCGCATCGCTCGAAGCTGGGGCCTCCCCAGGCCCGTGCTCCGACGTAACGAGGGAGAAGGTATGCGTGGTATTTCAATGCTCGGTGACCGCCTGTTGAGTGTGGTCGCCCCCAACACCGGCGCTCACGCGCAGTCGTCCGGAGCCCAGGCCTGCTAGATCGAGCAGACCGTCTGCGACCCCCACTGCGCGTTCTGGTACTGGAAGGAGATCTCGTACTGGCGGTGTGACGACGGCTTCCGCTTCACCACTTCGACCGGTTGCACGGCTTCCGACAACTGCTGACCGGTACCGCACGCAGTGAGGGTTTCTATGTACGGCAGGACACCCTCTGGCAACCCAGCTCAGCGCAGGAGATGCAATGCATGAACGTTTCATTAGGGGACAGGGACAGACACTCACCGTGAGCGATCTCTGCCTGGGCAGCATGTACTTCGGCACCCGTGTCGACAGCGAGACCTCCATGGCCATCCTCGACCGGTTCCTGGAAGCGGGCGGGAACTTCATCGATACCGCCAACACGTATGCATTCTGGGAACCGGGGGCCAACGGCGAGGAAAGCGAGACCCTGATCGGCCACTGGCTCAAGAGCCGGCGCGCACATGAGCGGGTCGTAATCTCCACCAAGGCAGGTGCCCGACCTTCCGGTCCAGGCGAGTGGCCGGCCAACGCAGAGGGCCTGTCCGGCCCTGTTCTGCGAGACCAGTTGAAGGCCAGCCTGCAACGCCTCGGTGTCGACCGGATCGGCATCTACTACGCGCACATCGAGGACCGGAGCACCCCGGTGGAAGAGACAGCGCAGGCCTTCGCGCGCCTCGTCGAAGAAGGACTGATGGCGGTGCCCGGGTGTAGCAACTATCCGGCCTGGCGCATCGCCGAGAGCCGGGAGGCCGCTCAGCGTCACGGTTGGCCCGATTTCCGGTGCGTCCAGCAGATGCACACGTATCTGCAGCCGCTGGGAGGCGGTTTCTTTCCTGGCGGGGGGCAGCGCTACACCACCGACGAGTTGCTCGACTACGGAAGGGCGCACCCGGAATTCACCCTGCTCGCCTATTCGCCGCTGCTGTCGGGAGCCTATACGCGAGAGGAGCGCACAGTGCCGGACTTCTACCGGCACCCCGGGCTGCCTCAGCGTATGCGCACCCTCATGGAGGTCGCCGCGGAACTCGGTGCCACACCGAACCAGGTGGTCCTGGCCTGGATGATGCAGTCCGAACCAGCCTGGCTGCCGGTTCTCGGCGTAAGTTCAGTGGCTCAACTCGACGAATGTCTCGGCGCGCTCGACCTGGTCCTCAGCGAGGACACCCGAATCCAACTCGACCAGGCCGGCATCACGTCGGCCGCATAAGCAGAGGAGAAAACCCATATGGACGGGGACACACCCGGTCTCATCACGATCGAGGACGCGGAGCGACTCGACATCGATCAAGTCCACGATCTGTACGAGAAATACGTGAGCAGCAGCCAGGTCTCTCTCATGACCTCCTTCGGCTTCGGACGGGAACTGGTGGAGTCCGCCGAAGGGTCCTGGATCAGGATGCGGGACGGTCGCCGCATCCTCGACTTCTCCGGAGGCGTCGGCGTCCTGAACCACGGGCACAACCACCCGCGCATCCTCGCCGCACGCGAAGAGTTCTCCCGGAAACACCGGATGGAGGTGCACAAAGCGTTCTTTTCCCCCTACGTCGCGGCGCTGAGCCACAACATCGCCTCCCTGCTGCCGGAGGATCTCTCGATCTCGTACTTCCCCAACTCGGGCGCGGAGGCGAACGAGGGAGCCATCAAGATGGCGTACAAGTACCACAACGGCACGCGCAACACCATTCTGCGAGCCGACATCAGCTTCCACGGGAAGACACTCGGAGCAGGCAGCCTCACCGGTTCGACGGAGAACGCCTTCCAGTTCCCTGGACTGCCCGGCGCCGCCATCTACCCGTACGGAGACGTGAACGCGGTACGCCAGGCCGTCCGCACCCACCGGACAGCCGCTGGCGGCTGCGACGTCTACGCCATCATGGTGGAGCCGTACAGCGCTTCGACGCTGCGGTGCTGGGACGAATCTGCCCTGCGCGCCATCCGCCGGCTCTGCGACGAGGAAGACATCGTCCTCATCTTCGACGAGGTCTACACCGGATGGGGCAAGACGGGCAGTCTCTTCTACTTCATGCGCCACGAAGGGCTGGCACCCGACATCCTCGCCTACTCCAAGTCGCTCGGCGGCGGCAAGGCTTCGATATCCGGGTACACCGCTCGCGAGCGCATATTCCGGCGAGCGTACGACCGGCTGGCCGATGTCATCCTGCATAGCACGACGTACTACGGCTTCGGCGAGGAGACGGCTTCCGCTATCGAGGCGGTGAACGTGGTCGTCGAAGACGACTTTCCCGGGCGTGCCAGGAAGCTGGAGGAGTTGCTCGTCCCCGGGTTACAGCGGATCGCAAAAGCGCATCCCGACGCCGTTCGAGAAGTGGCCGGCACTGGCGCGCTGCACGGGGTGTTCCTCAACGGCGGACCCCGGCTCCTGGGCCTGGCGTCGAGGCTGGCCCCGGGATTCTCCGGCGACCCGCAGTTCCGTACGAAACTCGTCACGCTGTCGGTGATCGCGCACCTCTACCGCGAGCACAACATCATGACCTATTACAGCCCGAACGGTGCCAACCCCCTCATGGTGGCCCCGTCTCTCATAGCCGGCCCCGACGAGGTCGAGTACTTCCTCGACGCACTGGACAGCACCTTGAGCAAGGGCCTGTCCCGCCTCCTCACCTCGTTCGTCCGGGAGAAGGTGACCTCCCGGTGGTGAAACGAATCGTTGTGACGGGTGCTGCGGGAATGCTCGGCGCCCACCTGGTGCGGCGTTTGGCGTCCGAGGGCTGGTCGGTGACCGGTGTCGACGTGCGCCCCACCGAGGAGCCGGACGGATCCGTCCTGCACATCGTCGCAGACGTGCGGGACCGTGCCGCCATGAGCGCCGCCGTGGCGGGCGCGGATGCGGTCGTCCACTGCGCCGCCGCGCTGCCCAGCTATCCCGCAGAGCAGATCCGTTCGATCATCGTCGAGGGCACCCGCACGGTACTCGGCCAGGCGGCCGCCGCCGGCGTGGAACGCCTGGTGTACATATCCTCGACGGCTGTCTACGGGCTGCCCACAGTCGTGCCCACGCCGGAAGAGTATCCGCGGTCACCCATGGACGAATACAGCCGGGCCAAGGCTGCGGCCGAAGTGGTGGCCGAGCAGTTCAGGTCGGCCGGCAGTTGTGTCTCGATCCTCCGCCCCAAGACCTTCCTGGGGCCCGGCCGTATGGGCCTGTTCTCCATGCTCTTCGAATGGGCCGAGGAAGGCCGCAACTTCCCCGTGCTCGGCCGCGGCGACGTGCGCATCCAGATGCTGGCCGTGGACGACCTCATCGACGGGGTTCTGGCCGCTCTGCACGCCCCGGAGAAGGAAGCGAACGACACGTACAACCTGGCAGCTGCTGAATTCCGCACCATCCGCGATGACTTCCAGAGTGTGCTCGACGCCGCCGGACACGGCCGAAGAGTGGTCTCGCTGCCCGCCCGGCCGGCACTGCTGACGCTGCGGCTGCTGGAACTGAGCCGGCTCTCGCCCGTGTACGGCCGGCTGCTGCACAAATTGATGGCGGATTCGTACGTAAGCGTCGACAAGGCATCCGCCAAACTCGGCTTCAATCCCAAGTTCTCGAACCGCGATGCGATTCTGCGCACCTACGACTGGTGGCAGGAGAATCGGATGCTCCAAGGCCCCGGAAACCAGGCCCGCAGCGGCAGAACAAGTCGGGATCCCTGGAGGCAAGGCGCACTCTCCGCTGCCAGGGTCTTCTTCTAAGTCTCTGACGAGGCCTGTCTGTGGGGGGATCGCTGTGAAAGAAGTCGGACGCACCGAGCTGATGACAATCGACCTGAACTCGCCGATCGACAGGGCCTACCCAGTACAGGAGCGCAGCCTCGCCCGTGGGCTGGTCCGGCTGATGCGCCCGCATCAATGGCTGAAGAACTTCCTGGTAGTGCCGCTCCCGCTGATGGATGCGGGCGTGTGGACCTCGGCCAAGCTGTGGCACGTGTGCTGGGCTGTCATGGTCTTCATCGCCGCCTCCTCCCTGGTCTACACGGGCAACGACATGGTGGACCGGCATCGCGACCGGGCACATCCGGAAAAGCGGCTGCGGCCGATCGCGTCGGGCCAGGTGCCGATGGCCTTCGCGGCGGTGCTGCTGGGGACTCTCATGGTGGTGCTGGCCGCGCTGCTCGCCGTGGTCCGGCCGACGCAGTGGTGGCCCGTGCTGGCCTACCTGGTCCTGAACGTCGCCTACAGCAGGGGCCTGAAGCACATTCCACTGCTGGACGTGGTCATCGTGGCGGTCGGCTTCCAACTGCGGCTGGCGCAAGGTTACGTCGCGATCCATCAAGGGCTGTCGGCATGGCTCCCGGTAAGCCTGCTGGCGCTCTGCCTGCTGCTGATACTGGGGAAGCGGCGCAGTGAGATAGCTGTATCCGGTACCAGCCATCGCCCTGCCTTACGGGGCTATTCTCTGCCCTATCTAGACCAGCTGATCGGACTCACCGGGGCGCTGGTGTGCGTCGCGTTCCTCATTTACATCAACACCGAGTCTCCGCTCGGTCCGTTCCGTGCTTCCGGAGCTCTTCTCTCCACGCCGTTCGCTGTTCTGGCGGTGTTCCGGTATCTCCAGATCGTCATGGTCCAAAGCGGCGGCGGCGAACCGGTACGAACGCTGTCCCGCGACTACTTCATGCTGCTCAACGCATTTCTCTGGGCCCTGACCCTGGCAGTTCTCAACGTGCTGGCCCGTTATCCGCACATCATCGGTTCACTCTCATAGAAGTCCAGGTGGTCTCCGTGAAAGAGGCACCACTGGTGTCTGTCATCATTCCCAACTACAACTATGCCCGGACCCTCTCCCTGTGCCTGGAGGCGGTGCGGAAACAGACCTACCCCGCCGTCGAAGTCATAGTCGCCGACGATCACAGCACGGACAATTCCGTAGCGGTGGCTCAGCAGGCCGGCGCCCGGGTCGTTCAGACTCCGAGGAGAGCCAGCGGCTGCGCGGAGGGCCGCAACACCGGAGTCGCCCATGCGCACGGCGAGGTGCTGTTCTTCCTCGACTCCGATGTCGCACTCGAGCCGGACGCTGTCGAGAACGCCGTGGCGATCCTCGCCGCCGACCCCGCTGTCGGCGCCGTGTGCGGGGTCTACCACCCCGATCCCCTGGTGGTCGACAGCAAGGTCGAGGAGTACCGAAGCCTGCAACTGCACTACTGGCAGGTCACCTCGGAAGGCAGCGTCAGCAACATGTACCCCGCCATGACGGCGATGCGGCGGTCGGCCTTCGACGCGGTGGGCCCGTTCAATCCCCGGCTCAAGCAGACCGAGGACGCCGACTACGGGCACCGCGTGTCGCAGCGCTACACACTTCTGCTGGACTCCAAGGTGAGCGGCAAGCACGATCACGACGACAAGCTGTCCACCCTCCTGTGGAAGGTGTACACGCGCACCCGCCTGCGCATCCCGCTCTATGCTCTGCGTCGGCGCTTCGCCAAGGGCTTTGAGACCGCAACGCGCGGCTGGGGCTGCATCGCTGCCTTCGCGACCGTACCGGCGCTGATTGCGGCCACTGTCCTTGGCCCCCTGTGGCTGGTGCTGCCGGTGGTCCTGTTCGCGTTCTCAGTGGCAACCGACGTCGGAATGTACCGTTTTGTCTGGCGTCGCCGCGGCAGCCGCTTCCTCCTGTTTTACGTAGCCATGCAGTACCTGGCGAACATCACCATCGCCTCCGGCCTGGCCGTGGGCGTGCTGCAGTGGCTCACCTCTCGTTCCTTCCGCAGGCTGTACGACACTCTCCAGCTCGAACCGCGGCGAGCGGGCGTGTGATGTCGACTATTCTGAGCACCTCCAGCGCAGCTGCCGCTGACGGCTCTCCGGCTGATTCGCAGCCTCGTCCTCGCTGGCGTCCTTGGACCCGGTTGTTGTTCGGGGCAAGTGCCGCGTGGTTGCTCTTCTGCCTGATGCACCTGCTACTCAGCGGGCGTTACTGGCTGTGGCTCCTGCCTGCCATCGTGCCCCCGATCCTCTTCTTGGTAGTCCCGGTACTGCTGCTCGCCCTGACACCTCTCGCCCGGCCGGCGTGGCGGCCCATTGCCGCCATGACGGTGGCCGCGCTGCTGCTCGGTGTACCTCTCACCGGCTTCAACGTTAAGGGTCTGGGCGGCGGGCGGGCGTTGGGACCCGGCAGCGTGCACGTGTTCTCGTGGAATACCGAGTACTGGGATCAGGACAACGCCCCGGCCCGCTTCTACGACTTCCTCAAGCGGCAGCGGGCGGATGTCTATCTCCTGCAGGAGTACATCAACTTCGACGAGCACACCAACCAGGTGACGCGGATCAACGACCTGGCGCGCCTGCACCATGAGTTCCCCAGCTACCACATCGTCACCCGCGGCGAGCTGGTGACGATATCCCGCTACCCCGTTGTGGCACATCCGCTGGTAACGCCCGACCGCTACACGGCCGACGAGGGTACCCAGGCGGGCTGGCTGCCGTACTTCGAGCGGGCCAAGGTGCTCCGCACAGATCTGCGCATCGGCAGCCGCGTGATGTCGTTCTACAACGTGCACATCCCTGTGCAGTTCGACATGTCGAAGAAGCCCTACGGGGGCACCTTCTACACCGCCATGCATCAGAAGGCGGGAAGCCGCCGACAGCAGTTCGCGGCCCTGACCCGGGAGATCCGCACCGGTGACCGCCACCTGCTGGTGGCCGGAGACTTCAACACCAGCCCCGCGATGGGTGAACTCAGGCGGGTCAAAAAGCTCGGCCAGGACGTCACGGAGGCCGGTGGACCGCTGTACCCCGTCTCCTGGCCAGCGGACGGCGCCGTCACCACGTGGCGGCTGGATTGGGCGTTCGTCCGCGGCGGGCCGCAACCCCTGCGCTACCGGCTGCTGGATCCCGTCGGGCTCTCGGACCACCGAGCGCAGGACATGTGGGTCAATGTGGGCGGCCACCAATGACGCGAAAACTCTGGACATCGGCCCTGCGGCTGATCGGCTATGGCGGCGTGGTGCTATTCATCACCTGGCAGTTGTGGCGACAGCGCGGAGACCTGGTGGCCGGGATCGCGGCCGTGGGCTGGGCGCGTTGTGTCGTGGCCGAAATGCTCACGGTGTGCGGTCTGTGGCTGGGGATGCTGGGCTGGCGGATGCTGCTCAACACCGGCGGCTCCCGGCTCCCGCTCGGTACCGCCGCCCGTCTGTTCTTCGTCTCTGGCCTGGGCAAGTACGTTCCCGGCGGGCTGTGGCCCGCTCTGGCCCACGCACACCTCGCCCGCACGCTGCGCCTGCAGCCAGCCAGACTGGCCATGACCTTTCTCGGCAGTGTCGCGCTGTCCCTGGTGGCGGGCCTCACGGTGGGCTTGCTCGCGGTACCGCAACTCGCCGTCGCCAACTCTTTGTGGTGGGTGGTGCTGCCCCTGTCGATCGTGGCCCTGGTGCCCCTGTTCGTGCCGCGAGTGGTGCGGGCTGGCGCTGGTGCGGTGCGGCGCGTCACGCGCCGCACCGGGGGCTCCGTCGAGCTTCCCAGCCGGCGCACGGTCATCGGGGCTCTGGGCACCATGTGCCTGGGCTGGGTGGTCACCGGAGCGCACGTCCTGGTACTCGCGGACGGGCTCGCCCCGGACTCGCTCCACCTGGCGCCACTTGTCGTCGGAGGATTCGCCCTGTCCACGGTGGCCGGCGTGGCGGCCGTGCTGATGCCAGCCGGGCTGGGGGTCCGGGAGGTCGTCCTCACGCTGGTCCTGGGCGCCGTCCTGGGCGGCGGAGCCGTCATCACCGTCGTGGCCCTCAGCCGCATCCTCATGACCTGCGCCGATCTCCTAGCTGCCGCAGCCGTCAACTGTGTGGCGTCCTTGCGCGGACAGCGGATCGCTACCTGTCTCTCCCCTCCGCCCGCAGGAACTCGCTCAGGCGGCACGCGGTGGGCCCGAGTAGCCGTACGGGCAGGGAGCGGATCGTGGTGGCGTAGTACAGGGCGGCGGTGAGTTCGTGCAGCGTGCCGACCCCGCCGCCCATCGCCACGACCAGGTCCGCGTCATCGAGGTAGGCGTGCAGCCGGCATTGTCACGTTGACTGAGCGTCATGAGATGATCTTGTGGTTGATCGCGTCTGGATGGGATCGCCCGTGTCGTCCGCGTCGCCGTCGTACAAGGGGCACCGGTACCCGGTCGAGATCATCTCGCACTGCGTGTGGCTGTACTTCCGGTTCCCGCTCAGCTTCCGCGAGGTCGAGGAGCCTCATGCTGGAGCGCGGCGTCGTCGTGTCCTGCGAGAGCATCCGCCGCTGGTGCCTGAAGTTCGGGCAGGCCTACGCCAACTCCCTGCGTCGCCGGCGCCCTCGCCCCGGCGACAAGTGGCACCTCGACGAGGTCTTCATCAAGATCAACGGCGAGCAGAAATAACTGTGGCGGGCCGTCGACCAGGACGGCAACGTGCTGGACATCCTCGTGCAGAACCGACGCGACAAGGCCGCGGCCAGGCGATTCTTCCGTGGCCTTCTCACAAAGACGGGTACGGTGCCGCGGGTGGTCGTCACCGACAAGCTCCGCTCCTACGGAGCCGCCCACCGCGAGGTCATGCCCTCGGTCGAGCACCGCTCCCACAAAGGCCTGAACAACCGGGCCGAGAACTCCCGACTGTTCTTGAGTTAGCTCAGGCTCGGCGGCGTCCACGCCCTGGCCGGCCTCGCCGACGACGCCCCCGACGACAGCCTGCGACAGACGTGTATCGACGTTCTGTGCGCCTACCTCCAGCTCCCCTTCACCCCAGATCCGGGTGACGACCCCGCATACCAGGAGGAACATCACCTCTACCTGGCCCTCCGCAAGGTCCGGCATACAATCCTGCGCCTCATCGGCGACCACTACCGACGCTCCAAGGGAACCCACCGCTCCTGGCAGGGCTGCGACCTTGACCTCAGTGGCGTCACCATCGACGGCTACATGGATTTTGAGGGTGCGAGCTTCTCCGGCGGCGGGTGTGTCCTTCCTCGCCGCGACGTTTGCCGACGGCGAGGTGTCGTTCGACCGTGCGGTGTTCTCCGGCGGCAGGGTGTCCTTCCTCGCCGCGACGTTTGCCAGCGGCGGCGTGTCGTTCCGCCGTGCGGCGTTCTCCGACGGCGCGGTGTCGTTACACGGCGCGAGGTTCTCCGGCGGCGCCGTGTCGTTCGACCGCGCGGTGTTCTCCGGTGGCGAGGTGTCGTTCCGCGACGCGAGGTTCTCCGGCGGCGTGGTGTCGTTCTTCTCTGCGACGTTTGCCGGCGGCGGGGTGTCGTTCCGCCGTGCGGCGTTCTCCGACGGCGCGGTGTTCTTCAACCGCGTGACGTTCGCTGACGGCGGGGTGGAGTTTGTCGGGGCGGCGTTCTCCGGCGGCGCGGTGTCGTTCAACGACGCGACGTTCTCCGGTAGTGAGGTGTCGTTCGGCGGCGTGGCGTTCGCCAGCGGCGGGGTGTCCTTTCGTAGAGCGAGGTTCCGTGACGGCGAGGTGTCCTTTACCGACGCAACGGGTCCAGCTCCCACTGAGCTCCTCGCTGCCGTCGGCACTGCTTCTGGGACAGTCGTCCTTCCCCCCACTTGGCTGCCCCTGAATCCATAGGAAGAGGGGGTGAAAACGGTCCTCTACGCCACCTGATCTGATCGGCGACCAACAGACCTCGTTCTCGACCCGAACTCGAAGGGAGAAGCCGGTGACACCGCCCGTCCCCGAGTACATCTCGCCGCTGCGGTGGCGGTGGATTCTGCTGATCACCCGGCGCCGGGAGGTGCGGTTTCTGTACTGGCCGCCGCGACGTCCGACCGGGCACCGGGACCTTCGGATGTTCGACCGGGACGGGTACGACGTCGGGCGGCTGGTGTGGGTGGTGTGCGATACCTGCCGCGTCGGCAGTATCAACAAGATTTCCATCGACCCCGATTGCCAGCGTCAGGGACTCGGGCGACGCATGGTTCTCCAGGCGCTTGCCGACGGCCCCGGTTACACCTGGCAGACCACGGGGCAGGCCCCGGAGGCCAAGCAGTTCTTCCCCGCCCTGGAGAAAGAGTGGGGCGTCGCGTTTCCCCAGGACGGCGGAGTCTGCGAGCACCTCGCCTCCCCGCCCGGCTACAAGCTGCCTCCGCCCGGCCGTCGCCTGCGGCCGGTCCTCCTACGCAACGCCTGACGGAGGGTCATGTCCCGTCGAGTGGTGTAGCCGATCAAGTGGCGGTCGTGTTGGTGGTGTTGGGTAGTGCGGG
>NZ_JAVFVX010000164.1:0-11889 GCF_033441795.1 Streptomyces sp. ADMS
GCCGCAGGTCGCGGAGTGCGGTCCAGCGGCCCCGAGGAATTGCGCAGCAGAGTCACAAGCAGCACCAACGCAGCACCCGGAAACGCTGACGGCCCGCCGGGCATCCGACGAGCCGTCAAAATCTGCCTCCGACTCAGCTTCCCGAACCGGGCCCGGAGAACGAAGAACTGGGGAACCGGAAAGGCTTCTCACCCCGGATACACCGGAGCCGACCCCTCCTTGACCAGCTTCTGCCACTTGGACCCGGACAGCAGCCGCACGATCCCGTCCTCCTCCGAGTACGCCACCAGCGGCAGCCTCTCGTCCTCGGACGCCGCGATGCCCTTCACGCCGGTCAGCGCGGCCGGCGCCGACCCCGCCGGCGTCGAGCCGTCGACCTGTACATATCCCATCTGCTGGACGCCGCCCTGCTCACGCCCCACCACCACGAGCCGGCTGTCCCCGGCCCACGACATTGCGGTGACCTCCTCCAACTGCGGTGTCACGGAGTGCAGTTCGAGGACCGACACAACCGACTGCTCCACGGTCTTCTGACCCGTCGCCCGGCCCGTTCCCTGTCCCGTCCTCGCCGACGCCTTCTCCTGAGCCGACCCGGCCGACGTCTCCGCAGGCCGCCCGTCCCGCTCGATCCGCCCGATGTACAGGGATCGCAGGCCGTCCTTCTCCACGATGAGCGCGATCCGTACCCCGTCAGCGGCCACCCGTACCGCTTCGATGCGCCCGTCGAGCCCCGGAGTCCTCACTTCCAGCGGCTCGCCCGCACCCTTCTCCAGGAACAGCAGCCGGGGCTTCCTGGGATCGCGGTCGGCCACCCAGAGGTCGCCGTAGCCGTCCCAGCTCGGTGTGGTCAGCCGGTCGGCCCTGGTCGTGCCCTGGCTGGTCAGCACGGGCTCACCGAGCGATCCGCCGGACACCAGCGACCCGACGTACAGCATGGACCCGTCCAGTGAGACGCCGGCCGCGCTGTCCTCGTCCCGCGAGACCGCCGCGGACCGCAGTTCCTTCTCCCCCTCACCGAGCGCACCCGGCGCCGGGCCGACGTCGGCGGCGGCCTCGACACTGTCGCCGGCCACGCGGACGAGGCGGTGCTCACCGTCGATGAAGTACTGGAATCCGGGGCGCTGCACCACACCGCGCGCGGCGACGATCTCGGCCCGGTTCTTGTCGAGGACGCACAGCTGGGTGCCGTTGGCACGCTGCAGTGCGACCTCGTCGACACCCGTGGGCGTCAGGTCCTGGAGGGTGTAGAGGAGCTGGGCGGCCATCTCGGTGCACTTGGCGGACCCGACCCGGTTCGCCTTGTCGTTGAGCGGCACCGTCAACCGGTTCTGGTCGTCGGGGGTCAGCGAGGTGACGCCCTTCTTGAGCGCCGTACCGGTGGGGAAACTCGATCTGACCACCGGTCCCAGCCAGCGTGAGGGCCCCTCCAGCAGCGAACTCACCGTCTGTGTCATCGGGTCGACCTTCTTGCGGACGTAGACCGGATCGGCGACGGACACAGGCTGCCCGTCCGACTCCGTCGGCGTGTTCGACGCGAAGTAGTACTTGTTGACAGACGTGTAGTTGCGCAGGAAGTCCGACTTGCCCATGACGATGCCCTGCGGCAGGTCGTCGATGCGCCACTGCCCGCTCTTCTTCTCGCGCGTGAGGTGCAGCGTCTGCCTGTACAGCCCGCCGGCGGGCTGGTACGACTGCTGGGAGTCCAGTGTGGCGAACCTGGCGCCGGTCAGTGTGGACGCGTAGTTGTCGGGATCGTCCCGGCTGCCCGCGGGGACGTGATCGGCGGTGGGCCCGCCGTCCAGCACCGTGGTCGACGCGTCGGGCCGCCACTTCTCCGCGGCACTCGGCGTCAGGTACTTGAGGGCGGTCTCGAAGTTGGGGTCGTCACTGGTCAGCGCCTCCAGAAAGCCCTGGACGATCTGCCCCGGCGGAGCGTTCTCGTGAGGCGGCAGGGCGAAGACCCGTACCTGGGCGTCCTGCCGGGGCGTGGACTCGACTCCGCGCAGATCCCCGCTGTCGGGCATCGAGGCGCATCCGGCCAGCAGTACGGCCCCGCAGGCGGCGTACGCCACCGCACGAGCCGCTTTCCGCCGCCGACCGTCCCGCTCGCGGTCAGGGCCCACGAAATGCCTCCCCTTGTTCGTCCACACGCTCCGACCCGGCATCCGAGGACACCCTGTCCGAGGACTGCGACTCCGTACCGGACACACCGTCCCGCCGCACGCCGCCGGCCGCGCGCGGCACCACGCGGGCGCCGTTGCCGGGCAGCGCCGTGGGGTCGGCGGTCGGGGCCGTGGCGGCGAGTCGCGGCGCTATCGGCCGTTGCTCGGCGGCCGCCGTCTGCACCGGCACCGTGGCGAGCTTGTCGCCACCGGCGTGCGGCAGACCCGCGTCGTTGAGTCCCCGATGACGCCGGGAGTCCTTGGGCTCCAGCGGTATCGGTGAGCCCCGCAGGGGCTCGTCGGCGGTACGCGGCAACGTCAGCCGGAACTGCGAACCACCGCCCGGCTCGCCCCACGCCTGCAGCCAGCCACCGTGCAGCCGTGCGTCCTCCAGCGCAATGGACAGGCCGAGGCCCGTACCGCCGGTGGTACGCGCGCGTGCCGGGTCCGCCCGCCAGAAGCGACTGAAGACCCGGGTCGCCTCACCGGGTTTGAGACCGACCCCGTAGTCACGCACAGCCACCGCGACCGCACCACCCGCGGCGGCCAGTTTCACGGTGACGTCCTTGCCCTCGCCATGCTCCACGGCGTTGACGACGAGGTTGCGCAGCACCCGCTCCACACGCCGCGCGTCGGCCTCGGCCACGACAGGCTGCTGATCGCCGACGACCCGTACCGTCGTCCCCTTGCGCTCGGCCAGCGGCTCCGCACCGCTCACCACCCGCCGTACGACCTCCCTGAGGTCTATCGGCTCGGCCTCCAGAGCCGCCGCGCCCGCGTCAAACCGGCTGATCTCCAGCAGGTCCGCGAGCAGCGTCTCGAACCGGTCCAGCTGATCGGCGAGCAGTTCGGCCGACCGCGCGGTCACCGGATCGAAGTCCACACGCGCGTCATGAATGACATCGGCTGCCATCCGCACGGTCGTCAGCGGCGTCCGCAGTTCGTGCGACACGTCGGACACGAACCGCCGCTGCATCCGCGACAGCTCCTCCAGCTGCTGGATCTTCAGCTGCAGATTCTGCGCCATCTTGTTGAAGGCCTCGCCGAGCCGCGCGATGTCGTCCTCGCCGGTGACCTTCATCCGCTCCTGCAACCGCCCGGCGGACAGCCGCTCGGCGATCCCCGCCGCCATCCGCACAGGCGTCACGACCTGCCGCACCACGAGCCAGGCGATGGCCCCCAGGAGCACGACGACGAACAAGCCTGCCGTCGCCAGCGTCCCCTTGACCAGGCTCAGCGACTTCTCCTCCTGTGTGAGCGGGAAGAGGTAGTACAGCTGGTACGGGTCCCCGTTCGGGTCGTCGACCTGTTTGCCGATGATCAGCGCGGGCTGCGACTCACTGCCGTTGGTGTAAGTGATGCGGGTGTAGCTCTGGGCCATCAGCGCGCTGCCGTCGGCCTGCTCCCGCAGGGCGTCGGGCACGCTCGCCGTCGGGTCCACCCCGCCGGAGGCGCGCGGCCCGCGCCCGCCGCCGCTGTCGTCGCCCGCCGGACCGATCGGCAGCGTCACGACGTCGAAGGCACCCTGGCCGCCGCTGGAGAGGGACTCCACCAGGTCACTCATCCACTGGATGACGTTCTGCGCGGGACGGCCGCCGGTACCGGAACCGTCGTCCCCGCTGGCGTCGACCGCCGTGTCCGCCTTCTGCTTGGCCACCGCGAACCCGCCCGCGGCCTGGCTCTGCGATGCCTTCACCTTGGCGTCCAGGAGCCCGTTGCGCACCTGTCCGATGACGACGAAGCCGAGCAGCAGAACGACTCCGAGCGACATCAGCAGCGTCGTGGCGACGACCTTGAGCTGGATGTTGCGCCGCCACAGCCGCATGACGGGCAGCAGCGGCCGACGCACCCAGCGCATGAACAGCCGAAGGACCGGGCTGCCCTGGACACCGCCCTGGAGCAGCCCGCCCTCGAAGAACTGCCTCCAGCCGGAGCCGGCCTCGCGCACCTTCCGCCGGCCGACAGGCCGCCCCGCACGGCCCCCGGAACGCCCGGGGGGCGAAGCGGCACTGTCCCCGGACATGTCAGCTCGGTCCGGCCTTGTAACCGACGCCACGGACGGTCACCACGATCTCCGGCCGCTCCGGGTCCTTCTCGACCTTGGAGCGCAGCCGCTGCACATGAACGTTGACCAGCCGGGTGTCCGCCGCATGGCGGTACCCCCAGACCTGCTCCAGAAGCACCTCACGCGTGAACACCTGCCACGGTTTGCGCGCAAGCGCCACCAGCAGATCGAACTCCAGCGGCGTCAGCGCGATCGACTGCCCGTCCCGCTTCACAGAGTGACCGGCAACGTCGATGACGAGGTCGCCGATGGCCAGCTGCTCGGGTGCCGGCTCCTCCGACCGCCGCAGCCGCGCCCGGATCCGGGCGACCAGCTCCTTTGGCTTGAACGGCTTCACAATGTAGTCATCGGCACCCGACTCCAGGCCCACGACGACATCGACGGTGTCGCTCTTGGCCGTGAGCATCACGATCGGCACCCCGGACTCCGCCCTGATCAGGCGGCACACCTCGATACCGTCCCGGCCGGGAAGCATCAGGTCCAGGAGCACCAGATCAGGCTTGGACTCACGGAAAGCGGCCAGCGCCTTGTCGCCGTCGGCTACGAAAGACGGCTCAAAACCTTCACCACGCAACACAATGCCGAGCATCTCGGCCAGTGCTGTGTCGTCATCGACGACAAGGACTCGTCCCTTCATAAACGCCATCATCCCATTAACTAAATCGTTACCCGGCGTGACCTGTCACACAGCTCAGCAAGCGCCTCAGCCGTCACGGGCGAAACAACACCCGCTTCGGTGACGATCGCCGTCACCAACTCGGGAGGCGTCACATCGAACGCCGGGTTGTACGCCTGGGTCCCCAGGGGTGCCACCGGAATTCCGCCTCCCGCTTCCATTCCTGCCACCGGCACCTGAGGCGCGGCGATCTCCGTCACCTCGTGTCCGGCACGCTGTTCCACCTCGATCGACGCCCCGTCGGGGGTGTCCGGATCCACCGTTGTCACCGGCGCCACCACGATGAACGGCACGTGGTGGTACCGGGCCAGCACGGCGAGCGGATAGCTCCCCACCTTGTTCGCCACCGAACCGTCGGCCGCGATCCGATCGGCCCCGATCAGTACCGCGTCCACCTCCCCGGCGGCGAACAGGGAGCCCGCCGCGTTGTCCGTGAGCAAGGTGTACGCCATTCCGCTGCGCGCCGCCTCATACGCCGTCAGGCGAGCACCTTGCAGCAACGGGCGCGTTTCGTCCACCCAGAGCCTGCGCAGCCGCCCCGCCCGGTGCGCCGCCAGCGCCACCGCGAACGCCGTCCCCTCGCCACCCGACACCAGCGATCCGGTGTTGCAGTGCGTGAGCACCCGGTGCCCGCCGCCGGGCAGCAACTCGTCCAGGAGGGCCAGCCCGCGCACGGCCATCCTCGCGCTGGCCTCGGCGTCCTCACGGTGCAGCGCCCGTGCCGCGGCCAGAGCAGCCGCAGCTGCCTGCTCCCGGTCACCGCTCCCGGCAAGTTCCGCCCGGTACGCACCTTGTGCCCTGCGCACCCCGACAGCGAGGTTCACTGCGGTGGGCCGCGCCTGTCCCAGGGTGACGGCGGCATCGTCCACATCGAAGCCGCGCGCGGCGGCGAGCGCGACACCGTATGCCCCCGCGATGCCGAGGAGCGGCGCCCCGCGCACGGCCAGTGAACGGATCGCCGCCACCAGCGCGGGCGCGTCCGTACAGACCAGTTCGACCTCCTCGGCCGGCAGTCTCGTCTGGTCGAGGAGGACCAGCACCGGGCCCTCGGGAGGTTCGTCCCAGCGGAGCGCCGGTATCTCGGTGGGCCGGTTGTCCTCGCGGAATTGCGCGTACTGATCAGCCATCCGTCCAGTCTGCCCCCTGTCCGTCGGACAATTGAAGGTGTCCAGCCCATACAGGGGCCGATCCCCCGGGACTCTCCCCATGGCACGATGGCTGTCAACCTGCCGCGAACGCGGACGGGCACCGTGAAGGAGCGACGATGAACGACACTCCGGGCTGGGCCTCGCCCGGATCTGCCCCCTCCGAAGGGCAGCAGCCCGGCGCGTCCGCCCCTGCCGACCGCCCCGGTCCCGGGGAACCCTCGGACGAGCCGCGCCCCGACGCGACCGGCTCCGGACCGAAGTGGTCCCAGGAACAGCCGCCACCCGCCCAGTGGTCCGCCCCCACCGGCTCCCGGAACCCCGGCCAGGCCCCGCCCCCACCACCGCCTCCCGGCCCGGGCTGGGGCGGCCGGCACGCCGGCGCCCCCGGCGGATACGGCGGCCCCGGAGGATACGGCCCGCCCGGCGGCTACCCCGGCTGGGGAGGCAACTGGGGCGGTCCCCCGCCCGCTGCCAAGCCCGGCGTGATCCCGCTGCGCCCTCTCGGCGTCGGCGAGATCCTCGACGGCGCCGTCTCCACGATGCGCGCCTACTGGCGCACCGTGCTGGGCATTTCGCTCACCGTCGCGGTCATCACGGAGATCGTTGCCGTCATCCTCCAGGGATTCGTCCTGGACGACAGCACCAGCGTCGACACCCTCGACTCGAGCGCGAGCGTCGACGAAATGAGCCGCGCCATGGGCGACGCCCTGCTCGGATCCGGCGTCCTCTTCGTGATCTCCCTGATCGGCACCGTCATCGCGACGGCCCTGCTCACAGCCGTGACCAGCCGCGCCGTGCTCGGCAAGCCGGTGACCATCGGCGAAGCCTGGCGGGACGCCCGCCCGCAGCTCCCGAAGCTGTTCGGCCTCATCTTCCTGCTGCTGCTCACCGCCGTCGCGGTCTTCGCCGTCGGCATCACCCCGGGCCTCCTCGTGGCCGTCTCCGGTTCGGAGGGCGGAGGCACGGCACTCGCCGTCCTGGGCGGCTTCGGCGCGAGCATCGTCGCACTGTGGCTGATGATCCGCTTCTCGCTGGCCTCGCCGGCGCTGATGCTGGAGAAGCAGGGCATCGTGAAGTCGATCAGCCGTTCCACGAAACTCGTCCGCGGCTCCTGGTGGCGGGTCTTCGGCATCCAGTTGCTCGCCGGGATCATCGCGATGGTCGTCGCGTCCATCGTCGTCCTCCCGTTCACCTTCGTCGCCGCAGCCCTCACCGGGGACGGCATCAGCGGCTTCCTCAACGGCACGGGCGGCCTCGGCTGGACGTTCCTCGTCGTCAGCGGTATCGGCTCGGTGATCGGCTCCATGCTCACCTTCCCCATCACCGCGGGCGTGACCGTGCTCCTCTACATCGACCAGCGCATCCGCCGCGAGGCCCTCGACCTCGACCTGGCCCGCGCCGCCGGTGTCCAGGGCTCCGGCGCCTCGGGCGCCACCCCGGGGAGCTGATGCGGTGAGCCTGACGGGGGGAGTTCTCACCACGGTGCCGGCTCTGCCGCACACCGTGGAAGCAGCCGTACGAGCCCTGCTGCGCGCCGGCGGCACCGCAGTACTGTCGCTGGCGGGCGACGACCCGCCGGTGACGATCCCGCGTGATCCCGCGCGGGAGGCAGCCCAGCGCGAGCTGTCCAAGCGCATGTACCACGAGAACGACCCCGGCCTGCTCCAACGCGCCATGGACGCCTTCTGGGACTGGCTCGACGGGCTGTTCAACGCGGCCTCGACGGCGACCCCCGGAGGAGCCGTCGGACTGGTGGTGGTCCTTCTTGCCGTCGTAGCCGTGATCGCCGCCCTGTGGTGGCGCCTCGGCGCCCCGCGCCCCGGCCCCGCCTCCTCCTCCCTGCTCTTCGACGACCGCCCCCGCAGCGCCGCCGAGCACCGCGCCACCGCCGAGGCACACGCCGCCCAGGGCCACTGGAACCAGGCCGTCCAGGAACGCATGCGCGCCATCGTCCGCTCCCTGGAGGAACGCGCGCTTCTCGACGCCCGCCCCGGCCGCACCGCCGACGAGGCGGCCGCGGAAGCGGGCCGCACACTGCCCGCGCACACGGACCGCCTGCGCACCGCGGCCCACGACTTCGACGATGTGACGTACGGCGGACGCACCGCGAACCCACAGATGTACCGCCGTCTCACCGAACTCGACGACGACCTGGAGCGCACGAAACCCTCCCTCTCGATCAACAGCAGCGCCCCCGGCACGGTCCGCAACGCCCGCCAGGGAGCCGCCGAATGAGCACCGAGGCCACGCTCCCCACCACCACCTCGGCCTCGCCCACCGCCCGCCAGGTGTGGACCCGCGCGCGCGGCGTCGTACTCGCCGTCGTCCTCCTCCTCGTGGGCGCCGTCACGATCGCCGTGATCGGTTCCGGCACCCAGCGCGGCAGCCTCGACCCGCGTTCCGCCGAACCCCGCGGCAGCCGTGCCGTCGCCGAACTCCTCGCCGACCGGGGCGTGTCCACGCGTGTGGTCACCACCCTCGCCCAGGCAAGCGCCGCGGCGGACGCCGACACGACCCTTCTGATAGCGGCCCCCGACCTTCTGACCGACCGTCAACAGGCACAACTGCACAGGGCGACCCAGAGCTCCGGCGGACGCACGGTCCTGATCGCCCCCAGCAGCCCGTCCGTCGGTAGCCTCGCCCCAGGCGTCAGCGCGGACCCCGCACTCAGCTTCGCCTCGAAGCTCTCCCCCGACTGCGACCTGCCCGCGGCCCGACGAGCCGGCACCGCGGACACGGGCGGCTTCCGCTACGACACCAGCGCCTCCGACGCCGACGCGTGCTACCCGAGCGACGGCCTTGCCACACTCGTACGCGTCCCCGCGATCACGGGGACCGGCGACACCGTCGTGCTCGGCGCCCCCGACATCCTCTACAACGACCGCCTCGACAAGCACGGCAACGCCTCGCTCGCTCTCCAACTGCTCGGCTCCCGCCCCCACCTGGCCTGGTACCTCCCCTCGCTCTCCGACGAATCACTCACCGACTCCGGCGAGCGCGGCTTCTTCGACCTGCTCCCCTCGGGCTGGCTGTGGGGCACCCTGCAGCTCTTCGTCGCCGCAGCTCTGGCCGCCCTCTGGCGGGCACGCCGACTCGGCCCCCTCGTACCCGAACGTCTCCCCGTGGCGATCCGCGCCTCCGAAACCGTCGAAGGCCGCGCCCGCCTCTACCACAAGGCCAACGCCCGTGACCGCGCGGCAGGCGCTCTCCGCTCCACCACCCGCACTCGCCTCGCCCCCCTCGTAGGCGTCCCCGTGCCCCAGGCACACACGCCCGAGGCCCTGCTCCCCGCTCTGTCCGCCCACCCCCACGACCACGGAGACGGACAGTCCCTGCACTCCCTCCTCTTCGGCCCGCCGCCAGGCGACGACGCCGCACTCATCTCCCTCGCCGACCAACTCGACGCCCTCGAAAGAGAGGTACGCCGTCCATGATGGACCCGACCACTGACAACGCCGGGATCACCGGGGACCCGGGCACCGCCCGGGCCTCCCTGGAAGCCCTGCGCTCCGAGATCGCCAAAGCCGTGGTCGGCCAGGACCCCGCCGTGACCGGCCTCGTCGTCGCCCTCCTCTGCCGCGGACACGTCCTGCTGGAAGGAGTCCCCGGAGTAGCCAAAACGCTGCTCGTCCGGGCACTCGCATCCGCACTCGAACTCGACACCAAGCGCGTCCAGTTCACCCCGGACCTGATGCCTAGCGACATCACCGGCTCCCTCGTCTACGACACCCGCACCGCGGAGTTCTCCTTCCAGCCCGGCCCGGTCTTCACCAACCTCCTCCTCGCGGACGAGATCAACCGCACGCCCCCGAAGACCCAGTCGTCCCTCCTGGAGGCCATGGAGGAGCGCCAGGTCACGGTCGACGGCACTCCCCGCCCCCTCCCCGACCCGTTCCTGGTCGCCGCCACCCAGAACCCGGTCGAGTACGAGGGCACCTACCCCCTCCCCGAGGCCCAACTGGACCGATTCCTCCTCAAGCTCACGATCCCCCTCCCCACCCGCCAGGACGAGATCGACATCCTCACCCGCCACTCCGAGGGCTTCAACCCGCGCGACCTGCGCGCCGCCGGGGTACGCCCCGTGGCAGGCCCGGCGGACCTGGAAGCGGCCCGCTCGGCCGTCGCCAAGACAGCGATCTCCCCCGAGATCACCGCCTACGTGGTGGACATCTGCCGCGCGACCCGCGAATCCCCGTCCTTCACGCTGGGCGTCTCCCCCCGAGGCGCCACAGCCCTCCTCGCGACGTCCCGTGCCTGGGCCTGGCTGACAGGCCGCGACTACGTCATCCCCGACGACGTCAAGGCACTGGCCCTGCCCACCCTCCGCCACCGCGTACAGCTCCGCCCGGAGGCCGAGATGGAGGGCGTGACGGCCGACTCGGTCATCAACGCGATCCTCGCCCACGTCCCCGTCCCTCGCTGATGGCACTCACCGGACGCACCGCCTTCCTGGCGGCCCTGGGCTCGATCCCCGTCGGCATCTGGGACCCCGGCTGGACGAGCCTCCTCGCCGTCAACGGCCCCCTGGCGGTCGCCTGCGCCTGCGACTACGTCCTGGCAGCTCCCGTACGCCGCCTCGGCCTCAGCCGCTCCGGCGACACATCCGCACGCCTGGGCGAATCAGCGGACGTCACGCTCACGGTCACCAACCCGTCCGGCCGCCTGCTCCGCGCCCGCCTCCGCGACGCCTGGCCCCCCAGCAGCTGGCAGTCCGGCACCGAGGTGGAAGCCTCCCGCCACCGCCTGACGGTCCCCGCAGGCGAACGCCGCCGCGTCATCACCCGCCTACGCCCCACCCGCCGAGGCGACCGCCAGGCCGACCGCGTCACGATCCGTTCGTACGGCCCCATGGGCCTCTATGCCCGCCAGGGCAGCCACCGCGTCCCGTGGACGGTGCGCGTCCTCCCCCCGTTCACCAGCCGCAAGCACCTCCCCTCGAAGCTGGCACGCCTGCGCGAACTCGACGGCCGCACCAGCGTCCTGACCCGCGGCGAAGGCACGGAATTCGACAGCCTGCGCGAGTACGTCCCCGGCGACGACACCCGTTCCATCGACTGGCGCGCCACAGCCCGCCACACCACGGTCGCGGTTCGCACCTGGCGCCCCGAACGAGACCGCCACATCGTCGTAGTCCTCGATACCGGCCGGACGTCGGCGGGCCGCGTGGGCGACGCCCCCCGTCTGGACGCCTCCATGGACGCGGCCCTCCTCCTCGCGGCCCTGGCCTCCCGCGCCGGCGACCGCGTGGACCTCCTCGCCTACGACCGCCGGGTACGCGCCCTGGTCCAGGGCCGCGCCGCAGCCGACGTCCTCCCGTCCCTGGTCAACGCGATGGCCTCCCTGGAACCCGAACTCATCGAAACGGACGCCCGAGGCCTCACGGCCACCACACTCCGTACGGCCCCCAGACGCTCCCTGATCGTCCTGCTCACCAGCCTCGACGCTGCCCCCATCGAAGAGGGCCTGCTTCCCGTGCTCCCGCAACTGACCCAGCGCCACACGGTCCTCCTGGCCTCGGTGGCGGACCCGCACATCGCCAAAATGGCGGCAGCCCGAGGGAACACCGAAGCGGTGTACGAGGCCGCAGCCGCCGCCCAGGCACAGACGGAACGCCATCGCACCGCCGAACACCTCCGCCGCCACGGCGTCACGGTTGTCGACGCAATTCCGGATGACCTGGCGCCGGCGCTCGCTGACGCATATCTGGCCCTGAAAGCTGCAGGCCGCCTCTGAATGGTGTTTCTCCTCGGGAGGAGAGACACCATCTAGATCAGCCTTGAAACGCAGAAAAGCCCCGTACCGGTAACCCGGTACAGGGCTTTTCGCAATATTTGTTCG
>NZ_JAVFVX010000165.1:0-11879 GCF_033441795.1 Streptomyces sp. ADMS
GACCGGACAACGATCAGCACCGATCACCAGTCACAAGACCTGAGGCTGTAGTACTCGGGAGCATCTGCGTCCGGTGCGGACCCGGGTGGACGGCGAGTGGCGGGACATCGACACCACCTTGACCCGCGGCGCGGACGGAGTGGTGGTGCCCAAGGTCACGACCGTCGGTCTGACGTTCTCCGGCGGGGGTTCGGCACCGCTGGTGCGGATGCTGAAGAACGGTCGTGAACTGGCGCTGTCCTGGCCCGAGGATCTGCCCGCCCCGGAGCTGAACGGGAGCACCGTCACTTACCCGGACGTGCTGCCTGGCGTCGATCTGCGGATGACGGCGCAGCAGGACGGCTTCACCCAGCTCCTGGTCGTCAAGTCGGCCGAGGCCGCGGCCAGCGATGAACTGAGCCAGCTGCGGTTGAAGTTGGACGCCGACGGCATGCAAGTGAAGGAGACCGCCGACGGCGGTCTGGCAGCGATCGACGAGGGCGCCGGAAGCGCTGTGTTCGAGGCCCCCCGCCCCGTGATGTGGGACTCCAGCACCCAGGCACCCGAGACCACGGCGAAGTCCACCGCCACAACCACAACCAAAATCACCGCCAACGCTGCCGCTACAGAAACCACCGCAGAAACCGCCACCGCCGACGGGGGCGGGTCGGATGCCCCCGAAGCCACCGCCGCCGAGTCCGGAAACGTCGCGCCGGTCGGTGTGGACGTTCCCGCCGGGCAGGACGCGCTGGTGCTGACACCGGACAGTGGCGTGCTCACCGGCGAGGACACGGTGTACCCCGTGTTCATCGACCCCCAGTGGTATTCCCCGAAGGCCTCGGCGTGGACGATGGCTTCCAAGTACTGGGCGTCGTCGCCGCAGTGGAAGTTCAACGGCGACTCGGACGCGGGCATGGGCTACTGCGGCTGGTCGTACTGCGCGCCGTACGACACCAAGCGGCTCTTCTACCGCATCCCGACCTCGAAGTTCGCCGGCCGGACCGTGCTGCAGGCGGAGTTCGTGGTCCGCAACACCTGGTCGGCGTCCTGCTCGGACCGCAGCGTGGAGCTGTGGCGTACCAAGGACATCTCCTCGTCGACGACCTGGAACTCGCAGAACGCGGCCGGCTTCTGGATCGATCGCCTCAAGACGGCGTCCTTTGCCTACGGATTCACCGGCTGCGCCGCGAAGGACGCGGAGTTCGACGTGAAGTCCGCGGTGCAACTGGCGGCGGACAAGAAGTGGTCGACGATGACCTTCGGTCTGAAGGCGGCGAGCGAGACCGATGAGTACGCCTGGAAGCGGTTCTCCGACGACGCCTATCTGCGCGTGCAGTACAACCGCCCGCCGCCGCAGGTCAAAATGTCCCAACTGACCATGGAGTACGGCGGAACCTGCAAGAAGCCCGCCAGCGTCGCGCGGGTACGCACCCTGGGCAAGATCTACGCCAACAACGTCACCGACCCCGACGGCGACTCCGTCTCCGTCGAGTTCTGGGCGGGTTGGGACACCGGTGACGGCAAGGGCGTGGTCACCCGCTGGAAGTCCGGCCGGACGACGGCGAAGAAGTCCGGCTCGGACTTCGCGATCACCCTGCCGTCGTCCATCCCCGCCAACAAGACGGTGGACTGGATCGTCCGCTCCTACGACGGCGGGCAGTGGTCGCCGTGGTCGAACACAGGCGACCCGACCGGCTGCTACTTCGTGTACGACACCAGTGTGCCGAAGGCCCCGACCGTCTCCTCCGTCCTCTACCCGGCCTCGAACCCCGAGGACCCCGACGACCCCTGGTACGACGGAGTGGGCCAGTACGGCTACTTCGTGATCACCGGAGCCGTCACCGACGTGACGAAGTACTGGTACGGAGTCAACGGCGACCCGGTCTCTGCCAACGCGGTCACCACCTCGGCCGGAGCGGCCAAGACCGTGCCCGTACTGCCTCTCAAACCGGGTCTCAACACCTTCACGGCACGGTCCTTCGACGCGGCCGGTAACGGCTCCGAGATCCGTACCTACCAGTTCCGGGTGAAGTCGGGGCAGCTCGAACGCGCCGACTGGTCGATGGACGAGGCGGCCGGAGCGACTCAGGCGGTGGGCAGCGCGCCCGAGGAGCCCGCGGCCATGCACGGCGGTCCGACGCCGAACGTGGAGGGCAGGTTCGGCAAGGCCGTGCGGTTCGACGGCGTCGATGACTACGCCGACACCGACCTCGCGACCGTCAACACCGACGTCAGCTTCTCGGTGTCGGCGTGGGTGAAGCCTTCGGCGATGCCGTCGGAGGCGGCGATCGTTGCTTCGCAGCGAGGCAACAATCAGCCGGGCTTCGAGCTGTACTACTCCAAGGGCTATGACCGTTGGGTGTTCAACCAGTACAGCTCCGACACCGCTTCCGGGACTCCGGTGCGAGCCATGCCGGCCGCCGCGGGCGGGGTCAAGGTCAACGAGTGGACGCATCTGGTCGGCGTCTACTCCTTGGGCGAGAAGCTGCTGAAGCTGTACGTCAACGGGACGCTGGTCGGGACCACGGCCTACACCACGCCGTGGAACGGCCGGCGCGGCATGCTCATCGGGGCCAGCACCCCGGGCGGCACGCCCGCGTCGTTCTTCCCCGGGGCCATCGACGAGGTGAAGACCTTCGAGAAGCCCCTGACAGCGGCTGAGGTGTCGAGCCTCAACACCTCGAACACGAGCGGCGGCCGTCCGGCCCGGATGGTCTTCCACCTGGACGACCCCGCCGACGCGACCGAGCTGAGCGCGCGGGCCGACGTGAGCCCCGCGGTCCTCAAGGGCGGCGCCGCGACGGGCGCGACCGGGGTGGACGGCAACGCGCTGACCCTGGACGGGACCGACGACTACGCCACCACGGGCAGCCCGCAGGTCAACACCACGTACAGCTTCGCCGTCGCGGCCTGGGTGAAGCTGCCGAAGACGAAGCCGACGCACGCGGCGACCGTCGCCTCGCAGATCGGCAGCGTGGTGACGGGACCGGAGCTGTACTACTCCAGCTCCTACGACCGCTGGGTGTTCAATCAGCACAGCGCGGACACCGCCGACTCCACCGTGGTGCGGGCCCTGCAGCCCGAGGGCACCACCGCCTACGGCGGTGAATGGACGCACCTGGTCGGCGTGCAGGACACCGTCGCCGACAAGCTGTCGCTGTACGTCAACGGCACCCTGGCCGGCACCACAGCCCTGCCCTCGACCTGGTCCGCGGGGGGCGCGGTGCAGATCGGCGCCAGCGCGTACCAGGGGGTGCCCACCTCGTTCTTCCCCGGCCAGATCGACGACGTACGGCTGTTCGACCGGCCGGTGTCCGCCGGTGAGGTGCAGCAACTGTTCAAGCAGCGCGCGGTGGTCAAGGGCCGCTGGAAGTTCGAGACGGCTACCGGCACCCCGTCGACCTCGCCCGACGCGTCGTCGGCCGGCAACGCCATGACCCTCTACAACGGTGCGCAGATCGGCTCGGGCTGGGTCGACGGCGCAGTCGCCCTCGACGGCACGAACGATTACGCCGCGGCCTCCGTGGTACCGGTCGACACCAGTGCCAGCTTCACCGTCAGCGCCTTCGTCCAGACCGCCGCCGTCCCGACGAGCCCGGTCACCGTGATGAGTGCGCCCGGGGCCAAGAAGAGTGCGTTCGCGGTGCGCTACGAACCCAGCGCTACCCCGGCCACCGATCCGGGCCGCTGGCGGATCGCCACGCCCGGCTCCGACAGCGACACTGCCACTGTCTCCGACATCGGCAACGGCATGTTCTACAGCCCCACCGACTGGAACAACGTGGCACTCGTCTACGACGGTTTCGCCAAGGAAATCCGTCTCTACGTCAACGGCGAGCTCCAGGAGACCGCCTGCGCCGACGCCGACGACGACGGTGTGCAGGACGACGCGAGCTGCACCGACATCGTCTCGTGGGCCGACGACGTACTGACCTACAAGGCCGCGAAGACCCTGCAGCTCGGCCGTGACACGACCGGGACCACGTCCGGCCAGTACTTCCCCGGTTCGCTGTCCGATGTCTGGGTCTTCCAGGGCGCGCTGACCGAGACGCAGATCGATCACCTCGCCGTCGGCATGCCGGGCGTGGAGACCGCTGTTCCCAGCGGCGACTGAATCTGCCCAGCCACCGGGAACGGGCCGGCCACCACCTGCGGCCGGCCCGTTCCCCGGCCACTTTCTTCGCTCCGCCGTGCGCGATACCCCACTGCCCGCGGAGCACTCAACGGGAGGAAGACAGACCCCATGCAGACCAGATCACGAGCAAGAACAGGCAGACCTTGGCGACGGGTGGCGATGGCCACGGCCGCCGTGCTGACCGCGACCCTGCTCCAGGCGTCGGGCGTGCCCGCCGTCGCGCAGGGCTGGGCGAAGCCCGCGCTGCCGCAGGCCGAGTCGCCGGTCGCTGGTGGCCCGGCGGGCAAGGCGGTGCCCCGTAAGGTGACGAAGGGGCCCCGTACGCCCGCCAAGGCGCCGGCCACCAGCTGGCCGAAGGCGACTGCCGCGGCGGTGACGCTGAGGCAGGGGGCGACCCGGGTCAAGGGGCTGCCGCTCACCCTGGACACGCGTGTCAAGCGGGCCGCGGACGCGGCCACCGGCACCTACACCGTGGGCGCGCTTTCCCGCGCGGCGGCACGGAAGACGGGCGTCGACGGACCTGTTTTCACACTGATTCCCCGTCAGGGCGGTGCCCAGCGCGGCGGCAAGGTGCGCGCCGGGCTGGACTACTCCTCGTTCGCGGACCTGTACGGCGGCGGTTACGCGTCCAGGCTGGCCCTCGTCCAACTGCCCGCGTGTGCGCTGACGACGCCGCAGAAACCGCAGTGCCGTACCACCCAGCCGGTCCAGACCGTCAACGACACCGAGAAGCAGACGCTGACCACGCAGGCGGTCGCCCTCAGCGCGAGCACCGCGACCGTCCTGGCGGCGACCGCTTCGGCAAGCAGTGACAAGGGTGACTACAAGGCCACGTCCCTGGCCGCCTCGTCGACCTGGTCCACGGATCTGAGCAGCGGCTCGTTCGCGTGGTCGTACGACATGGCGGTGCCCAAGGTGCCCGGTGGCCTGACTCCGCAGGTCGGGCTTTCGTACTCCTCCGGCGGCGTCGACGGCCGGACGGGAAACACGAACAACCAGGCGTCGTGGGTCGGTGACGGCTTCGACCTGGCGCCCGGATTCATCGAGCGCAGCTACAAGGGGTGCACGGACGACGGGGCGACCAACGCCGACGGGAACAAGCCGGGCGATCAGTGCTGGGCGTACGACAACGCCACGCTGTCGCTGAACGGTTCGGGCGGGGAGCTGGTGCCCAACGGCACCAACTCCTGGAAGCTGCAGAACGACGACGGCACGAAGATCGACCGGATCTACGGTTCCACGTCCGATGTGCGGTCCAACGGTGCGCGCAACGACGAGTACTGGCGGGTGACGACCCCCGACGGTACGCGGTACTTCTTCGGCTACAACCGGCTGCCGGGCTGGGCGAGCGGCAACGAGACCACCGACTCGACGTGGACGGTGCCGGTCTTCGGCAACAACTCCGGTGAGCCGTGCAACGCCTCGACGTTCGCGGCGTCCTGGTGCCAGCAGGGCTGGCGCTGGAACCTGGACTACGTCGTGGACCCGCACAACAACGCGGTCGCGTACTACTACGACAAGGAGACCAACTCCTACGGCCGCAATCTGACCGCAGCCGATGACACACCGTACGTACGCGGCGGGACGCTGGACCGGATCGAGTACGGGCTGAAGTCCACGGCCATGTACTCGACGAAGGCGTTGGCCAAGGTCAACTTCACCAACAGCGAGCGGTGCATCCCCGACAGCTCGACCACCTGCTCGTCCATCTCCACAGGTTCCCAGTACTGGTACGACACGCCATGGGACCTGAACTGCGAGGCGGCCACCAACTGCGACAACGGCCGGTCCTCCCCGGCGTTCTTCACCCGCAAGAGGCTGACCGCCGTCACCACCCAGGTGCTGGTGTCCGGCGCCTTCAGCAACGTCGACGGCTGGAAGCTCACCCACCGGTGGGGCATGGCCGACACCGACTACCAGTTGCTGCTGGACTCCATCCAGCGGACCGGCTACGACGGCACGGCCTCGATCACTCTGCCGAAGGTCACCCTCGCCTACACCCAGCTGGCCAACAGGCTCGACACGACCGGCGACGGCTACGCCCCCTACATCAAGTCCCGGCTGTCCACCGTCGCGGACGATTCGGGCGGTCAGGTCGATGTCGGCTACTCGGCCCCGGTCTGTGATGCCGCCACGCTGCCGACACCGCAGAGCAACACGACCCGCTGTTTCCCGCAGTACATCGGCGGCAGTTCGACCGACGACCCGGACCTTCAGTGGTTCAACAAGTACGTGGTCGGTACGGTCACCTCGACCGACCGTACCGGTGGCTCACCCGACCAGGTCACCATGTACGACTACCTGGACGGTGCGGCCTGGCACTACGACGATGACGACGGGATGACCAAGGCGAAGTCCAAGACCTGGTCGCAGTGGCGCGGTTACGGCCACGTACGGGTACGCACCGGTGGCCAGGGCGGCGCCTCGGCGATGAAGTCACAGGCGGACACGTACTTCCTGCGCGGTATGGACGGCGACCGTCAGAGTTCCTCCGGCGGCACCAAGAGCGTCTCGGTAACCCTCGACTCGGGTGAGGGCGACCCGATCACCGACCATGAGTCGCAGGCCGGCTTCGCGTACAAGACCGTCGGCTATTCCGCCCCCGGCGGCAAGGTGCTCTCCAAGTCGGTGACTCGGCCCTGGTACCAGCAGACCGCGAAGAAGGTCCGTGACTGGGGCACCGTCACCGCCAACTTCACCGGCACCGCCTCCAGCAAGTCGTGGACCTCGCTGGACGACGGCGCGGGCGCCAAGTGGCAGACCACCTCTGGGTCCGACACCCACGACACCACCACCGGCCTGGTCACCCAGAGCAACGACCTGGGCGACACGACGACCGCGGCCGACGACCAGTGCACTCGCACCACCTACGTCTCCGGCAGCATCCCCGTGGACGCCCCGGCACGGGTCGAGACGGTCGCCAAGGCGTGCGACGCCACCACCAGCCGCCCGGCCGACGTCATGTCCGACGTCCGCACCGCCTACGACGGCGGGGCGTACGGCGCGGCGGCGACCAAGGGCGACGCCACCAGGACCGCGAAACTCAAGACATACAGCGGCTCCAGCGCGGTCTACCTGGAGTCCACCTCCACCTATGACGGCTACGGACGGGCGCTGACCACCACCGACCTGACCGCCGACGTCACGGTCACCTCCGCGGGTGCCCTCACCAGGGTTGCCCGCACCGACGGACGGACCACCACCACCGCGTACCTCCCGACCACTGGGTTCTCGACGAGCAGCACGGTGACCACCCCGCCCGCCACACCGGGGGACAGCGCGACCACGCAGACCTCGACCACCGCCTTCGACACCCTGCGCGGGCTGCCGCTCACGGAGACCGACACCAACGGGAAGGTCATCACCTACGCGTACGACGCGTTGGGCCGCACCACCAAGGTGTGGCAGGCGGACCGGACCACGAGCCAGACCCCCAGTTTCGAGTTCGGCTACACCATCACCGACGGCAAGCCGGTCGTGGTGTCCACCAAGACCATCGGCAACTCGGGTGCGCAGGACACCTCGTACGCCTTCTACGACGGCTTCCTGCGAGCCCGGCAGACGCAGGCCCCGGGCCCGAACGGTGGGACGCTGCTGGCGGACACCTTCTACGACGAACGCGGCCTGACGGCCAAGGAGTTCGCCACCTACTACACCGACACCACCGCTCCCTCCACGACCCTGTTCAAGCCTGCGGACGCCTTGACCGTGGAGACCCAGACCCGTTACACCTACGACGGCCTGGGCCGGGCGACCGAGACGCGGCAGATCGCCGGCAACGGCGACGGCGGAGCAGTCCTCAACGTCACGAAGGCGATCTACGGCGGCGACCGCACCACGGTCATCCCGCCGGTCGGCGCCACCGGACAGACCACCGTCACCAACGCCCGCGGCCTCACGACCGAAGTGCGCCTCCTGCACTCCCGTGACGCCGGCGCCGCCTACGACACCACGTCGTACGGCTACTCGCCGCGAGGTGAGCCGACCAGGGTCACCGACCCGGCGGGCAACGTCTGGACGTGGACGTACGACTTGATGGGCCGGCTCACCGACACCACGGACCCCGACAAGGGCGCCAGCCACAGCGACTACGACGACCGCTCCCAGGCGACCAGCACCAAGGACGCCCGCGGTACTGTCCTCGCCGCCCTCTACGACGGTCTGGGCCGCAAGACCGAGCTGCGGGACACCTCCTCGACCGGCACGCTGCGGGCCAAGTGGGTCTACGACACGATCAGCGGCGCCAAGGGTCAGCTCGCGTCCAGCTCCCGCTACAGCGGTGGCCAGGAGTACAAGTCGAGCGTCGTCGCCTACGACCGTCTGTACCGGCCGCTGCGCGCCTCGGTGACGATCCCGTCGGCCGAGGGAGCGCTGGCAGGCACCTATCTGTCGGCGACCACCTACAACGACTCGGGCACGGTGCAGGGCGTCGGCTATCCCAAGGCCGGTGACCTGGCCGCCAACACCGTCGCCTACACCTACGAGGACGGCACCCTGCGGCCCATCGGGGTCAGTGGCCCGCTCAACCTGACCGCGAGCACCAGCTACAGCCTCACCGGCAAGCCGCTGCAGCACTCGCTGGCCGCGAACGGCGGCAAGACGACGTACGAGACCAACACCTACCAGTGGGGCACCCAGCGGCTGGCCACCTCCCGGTTGGACCGTCAGGACGTCACCGGCGTCGACCAGTACAACACCTACTCCTACGACGAGGCGGGCAACGTCCTGTCCGTCTCGGACACCTCACGCTCCGGCACCGACAACCAGTGCTTCGGCTACGACTACCTCGGCCGGGTGGCGGAGGCCTGGGCCCAGTCGACCACCGGCTGTGCCACCGCACCCACCACCGGTGTGCTGGGCGGTCCGGCTCCGTACTGGACCTCCTACACCTACGACAAGGTCGGCAACCGGCTCACCGAGACCCAGCACGGCACCACGGCCGGTGCCTCGGACACCAGTCGGAGCTACCACTACCCGGATCCGGGTGCGGTCCGGCCGCACACACTGGGATCGGTGGACACCACTGTCGGCACGGTGAAGTCCACCGACAGCTTCACCTATGACGTCGCGGGCAACACCCGCACCCGTCTGCTGGGCAACGGCACCTCCCAGACCCTGGACTGGGACGCCGAGGGCCATCTCGCCAAGGTCACCCAGCCGGTGGAAGGCGGCAGCGACAAGGTCACCGACTACCTGTACGACGCCGACGGCAACCGTCTGATCGGCCGTACCCCGACGGAGACCACGCTCTACCTGGGCGCCACGGAAATCACCCTGGCCAAGGGCGCCACGACCACCAAGGGCACCCGCTACTTCGACCTCGGCGGCGGCCACCAGGCCGTCCAGGCCAACGACGGAACCATCTCCTTCACCCTGGCCGACCACCACGGCACCGCCCAGCTGTCCGTCAACGCCACCACCCAGGCGCTGACCCAGCGCCGTACGCTGCCGTTCGGCGGGCTGCGTGGCACCGTGCCGACCACGTGGACCGGCACCAGGGGCTTTGTCGGCGGCACCACCGACACCGCCACGGGTCTCACCCACCTCGGTGCGCGCGAGTACGACTCCGCCACAGGCCGCTTCCTGTCGGTCGACCCGGTCTTCACGGCCGGCGACCCGCAGCAGATGAACGGCTACACCTACGCCAACAACAACCCGCTGACCTACTCAGACCCGGCGGGCACGGAGATCGGCTCCAGGCCCAACTCCTGCCAGTACGACGTCAAGTACTGCTCCAAGAGCACCCAGAAGGAAGTCGGCTACGACGCCAGGACCGGCACGTCCGACTACCGCCGCGGCAACATCTACAAGCGCTCCCAGGCCGCGAAGAAGAGCTGGGTGGCAGGCAACACCCCGGTCACCAACGACATCGACAAGATGGCGGACGAGTACTGGCATCCCAGGATGAACGGGGAGTTCACGGACGACTTCTGGTACAACCCGGTCTACGAGAATTCCCAGAAGGGCCAGGAGGGCAGCGCCTGCTATGGGCGTGAGGGATGCCGGCAGGCCTTCCTCTACGTGCTGCACGGTGGCAAGGACGTCGAGAAGGCCAAGGAGATCGCGGCGACCTACTGCGTGTACAACGCGGAGGAATGCAACGAGAAGGCCGCGGCCGTCGCACGGGGCAACGTCATCCGAGACGTTGTCTACACGGGACTGCTGGCATATCTGGGCGGCGCGGCCGGCAGGGGAGCACCCTGCAACAGTTTCGTCCCCGGCACCGAAGTCCTCATGGCCGACGGCACGTCCAAGGCCATCGAGGACGTGAAGCCCGGGGACAAGGTCCTCGCCAGGGACCCGAAGACCGGCCGCGCCGAGGCCAAGACAGTCACCGCCGAGATCCTCGGCCAGGGCCCGAAGCACCTGGTCAGGATTACCCTCTCAATCGAGACCGACGGCGGGAAAAGCACCGCTTCGGTCACCGCGACAGCCGGACACCCTTTCTGGGTCCCGGAACTCGGCGCATGGGTCGACGCCACAGACCTGACGGTCGGTGAGCAACTCGATGCGCCCACCGGAGCCGCGGTCCGGATCACCGGCGTCCGTCACTGGACCCAGCCGACCCTCGTGCACAACCTCACAGTGGCCGACCTGCACACGTACTATGTGCTGGCGGGTGAGACACCGGTCCTCGTGCACAACTCGACTCCCTGTGCTCCGTCTGTCGGAGCAGGCGCGAACATGGCGAATCTCACGGGAGTGGAGAGAACTCGAATCCAGAATGCCGCGAACCGGATCGGGAAGCCGATATCGGTCGTCGGCAGCCGGACACTGGGGCCGCGGTCGTCGTCGAATCCGAAGGGATCGCACAGCGAGTCAGACTGGGACTACGTGATCACGGGCGTCAACAGCCGTACCAAGCACTCCGTGTCCAGCTCGCTGCCGAAGGCTGACGTCACGTTGGGCGTCGGGCGGCGGCAGGACATCTTCACTGGGCCGCTCGACACCACCAGGCCCCACATCACCTTCTATCCACAGGGTTAGTGATGAGCGAACAGGAAACCTCAGCCGCAGTCCTGGCAGTTTCGGGAAACTACGCGGTGGTCCGTCTGCCGAACCGTGTGTATCCGGCACTGGCCGTACAGGGAGACTCCCTGAAGATCCTTCAGGAGGCCATCGAGGAGCTGGCCGGAAATCTGGGTTCGGGAGACCTGGAAGACGCGGGTTTCTCCCTCAGGCAGATCCAGGAGACGGTCTCGTCGATGCTGTCGACGTATGAATCGGTTGCGAGCGAGGCCGGATTCGATCTCCCCTACGTGCGCTGAGACGGGATCCGCCTGTTACGGATGCCTCGCCGGATTTCTTCTGGCGAGGCATCCGCAGTTCTTGACGACGGTGGTGTGGAAGGGGCGCTAGCTGTACTGACCCGTGAGGTTGGGGACGCGGCTGGCGGGTGGCTGCCACCAGGGTGCCGTCGGCGAGGAAGGAGGTGAGCTCCGGCTGGCGAGGTACACGGTGGTGCCGCCGCCCCGGGTCTCACTCACCTCGGTGCGCGCGAGTACGATCCCGCCACGGGCCGTTTACTGTCGGTCGACCCGGTCTTCACGGCTGGCGACCCGCAGCAGACGCATGCACGGTTCCTCCTGTGCCAACAACAACTCGCTGATGTACGCCGACTCGGCGGGCACGGAAATCGGCTCGAGAAGCCTGCGGCCGTCGCACGGGGCAACGTCATCCAGGGCGTTGTCTACACGGGACTGCTGGCGTATCTAGGCCCGGACTTCGCGGGTCACCGTTTCAGGTTTGTGGCCAGTGGGTCTGT